>SKZM01000158.1 GCA_007127385.1 Methanosalsum sp. | reverse complement strand
TCAAAAAGAACAGAACTTTCCAGTCATGTATGCATAAAGGATGTCATTGGAGTATACCATAATTCAAGAAACGTATTCATGGTTATAGGTTCTGACAGAATAGAAGTAATTTGCATCAAATCCAGAAATTCCTCCCGTATTGCAGATGCAATAAAAAACCTGGATACCAGCCATATCAGAGGAGAACATTTGCTCAAATTTGAAAAACTGGAAGAGAGATATCTCATTATGACAAATAGAAGGTTGGTCTTGATCAGCTTTTCCGGTAAGAACAGAAAAGAGATCAAAATAAAAAATATTGTAGGATCCCAGATAGAATCCGGAGGCCTTTTCAGAAAAAAAAGACTGATAGTTTCCGAATCATCAGATGGAATTGAAAGACATACATTAAAGACGAATAATCCACATCAATGGCATCAGCTCATCAGAGAAACCGTAAGTTCATTCTGAATGGAGCTCTAACACTATCGACTTTTGCCAGAGAATTAATCAAGATCAATATGCGGATTCATATCACAGCCTGTACATGGCAGGCACATTGTTTGGGAAATATCCGAACGCAGACCATGATAATCAAGTATGTCCCGCAGGTTTCGGGTAAGGAAGAGTATTCTTTTACTATCCGGCCGATCCACATAAACTTCACCAACTCTTAGTGGATGCAATCCTGCAACTCTCAATATTGGTATCACGCCAATGGAAGCAAGTTCACGTATCCCGGAAATAACAGATTGATCAGATTCTCCCAGACCTATAATAAAGTTTGAGAAAACTCTGTTCTTTCCAAAGAGTTCGACAGCCTCTTCCAGTTTATTAAGGGTATAATCAAGGTCCTGATCAGGACATACCTCTGAATACAGATCACGATCCATTGTTTCCACATTATATTTTATCTCACTTGCACCTGCCTGCTTCAGAATGCAGGAGGCTTCGTCTGTTGGATAGACAGATACCCCTATTGGAACTTCATACTTTCTGGATTCACGGACTATTCTGGCAACTCTTTCAACCTCCCCCTGGGGGCTGTCATAGATCCCTGAAGTAATGGATATTGAATTCAGATTCCCTGTAGAATATGCCATTTCCAGAATGCCCATTACCTCTTCAAATGTCTTTACACGTCCATCAAGCTTTGGCACGGGACAGAATTTACAGTCGAAAATACATTTTTCGCTTACAGTAATATACGCCTGCCCAGGACAGTGTACAAGTTCAGGTTCGATCTTACCTCTGACAATCTCCCTATCATTTCGCTGAATTGCGATTCCGTCATCTATGGCCACAGCTTTTAGAGGAGAATCATGGTTTACAGAAAGACGTACCCTGCGATTTCCTGATCTGAAAAAAAATGCCTTCTTTCCGGCACCGGGTCCAGCCGTTGGTATGGATATATCACCAAGAACCGATTCATCAATATCAACAGACCCAATGAATATTAGCTCTGCTTTCACTTCAGATTTCATCTTGTTGCAAGTTCCTTCAATTTGATTAAATAGTTTACGGACTGATTTCTGTACAAATATTATTTTACATGGATATACTTTGATGTTTCGAATCAGGCAATGTCAGGACACATATAGTCCCGTAACTCAAAAAAGGCAATGATCTACCTGATAAAGATTATATTCCCTATTGAAAGATATAACACTATTTACGCCAACATATTAATATTAAGTGTTTATTGTTGTATTCATAAGATCAACATAATTAAATAACTCCATTTATCTGAGGAACCTGAAATGATTACAGAAGAAGAGGTTGAACACGTTGGGTGGCTTGCACGTATTGAAATTGACCGCTCAAAGAGTAAAGAATATGCAGAGCAGCTAAATTCAGTGCTGGATTATTTCAAACAGCTTGATGAGGTTGATACAGAAGGTGTGGAACCTACATATCACGTAGAAGATCTGGTAAATGTATTAAGGCCAGACACTGTCACCGAATCCTTAACCCAGGAAGAAGCCCTCCAGAACACAGAGCATAAGAAGGACGGGTATTTCAGGGCTCCTGGCATAATGTGAGGTAAAAAGCATGCCAGAATGGATTAACATTTCCGGGATCAGAGAAAAGATCACTGACACATCGGCAGAAGAAGTTACCCTTTCTCATATAGATAAAATCAGAAACAGCAGAACATATGGATTTTCAGCAATAAACGAGAAGGCAGTAGAGCAGGCAAAAGAAATAGATTCCAGAAAGACCGATTCACCACTTGCCGGAGTCCCCATAGCCATCAAGGATAATATTTCAACCCTAGGGATACCCACCACATGTTCTTCAAAGATACTGGAGGGATATGTTCCACCATACAATGCCCATGTTATAGAAAGACTGGTTGATGCAGGTGCTGTGATTCTTGGAAAAACAAAAATGGATGAATTTGCAATGGGAAGCTCTACTGAGACATGCTGTGAAGGGCCGGCACTCAACCCATGGGATACAGAAAGAGTTGCCGGTGGATCATCCGGTGGAAGCGCCGCAGCAGTAGCTTCAGGTGAAGCCCCTGTAGCACTGGGATCGGATACAGGAGGGTCAGTCAGGTCTCCAGCTTCTTTTTGTGGAATCGTTGCACTCAAGCCAACCTACGGTACTGTTTCAAGATACGGCCTTATAGCCTATGCCAACTCCCTTGAACAGATCGGACCCATGGGAACATGTGTAAAGGATGTAGCAACCGTTATGGATGTCATAGCAGGTCACGATCCGCGCGACAGCACATCGATCAAAAAGGACATGAATTATTCAAAATCCATAGAAAAAGACATCAATGGCATGAAAATAGGGATTCCGGAAGAATATCTTTCAGACGGTATCAATCCAGAGGTCCAGAAATGTGTCTGGGACGCAATCCATAAAATGGAAGACCTGGGTGCTACATGGAAAAGTGTTTCATTGCCCCATACAAAATACGCCCTTTCCTCTTATTATATCATAGCCATGAGTGAAGCCTCATCTAATCTTGCACGTTTTGATGGTACACGCTACGGACTTCGCGCTGAAGGTGAAAACTGGCATGTGATGGCATCGAGGACCAGAGCTGAAGGTTTCGGGGATGAAGTAAAAAGAAGGATTTTGCTTGGAACCTATGCACTCTCTGCTGGTTATCATGATAAATATTACCTCAAAGCCCTGAAAGTCAGGACACTTGTCAAGGGAGATTTTGATCGGGCATTATCTGAGACAGATGTTTTGATGGGACCAACAATGCCTGATATCGCATTCAAGCTGGGGGAAAAGATTAAGGATCCGCTCTCTCTCTATCTTACAGATGTAAATACTGTCCCGGTAAATCTCGCAGGAGTTCCCTCTATCTCAGTACCCTGTGGTTTTGCAGATAAGATGCCAGTAGGTCTTCAAATAATAGGAAGACATTTTGATGAAGAATCTATCCTGAGAGCTGCATACAGCTTTGAACAGAATACTGACCACCATAAAAAGAGACCAGAGGGGGTGAGATAAATGGCCTACAACAATCCAGATGGAGTTATGATAGGACTGGAGATACATGTCCAGCTTAATCGCCTGAAGACAAAAATGTTCTGCGGATGCTCAACACAGTATCATAATTCACAGCCAAATACTCATGTGTGTCCGGTATGTATGGGATTACCCGGTGCACTACCAGTGATAAATGAAGGGGCTGTCGAAGCTTCTATGAAAGTAGGACTTGCACTCAACTGTGAGGTTACAGATCGGACACAGTTTCACAGAAAAAACTATTATTATCCAGATCTTCCAAAAGGATATCAGGTCAGCCAGTATGACTATCCGATCGTAAGTAACGGAAAGGTAGTCATTGAAGGCGAGGACGGGGAGCTTGTTGTAAGGATCAGAAGAGCCCATATGGAAGAAGATCCCGGGAAAATGGTACATATGGGCACCATTGATAAATCCAGAGGAACACTGATAGACTACAACCGTTCAGGAATGGCCCTTCTGGAGATTGTTACCGAACCTGACCTGAGAAGTCCAAAAGAAGCAAGAAGGTTTTTGGATAAACTCCGAAATATTCTTGAATACCTTGATGTGTTTGACAGCAATCTTGAAGGATCAATGAGAGTGGATGCAAATATTTCAATTGGTGGTGGTTCAAGAACGGAAGTTAAGAATATTTCATCACACAAAGGAGCTGAAAGGGCACTAATCTATGAGATAATGCGTCAGAAAAACCTTCTCCGAAGGGGAGGGGTTGTCACAATGGAAACAAGGCACTTTGATGAAGCACGTGGTGTTACCACTTCCATGCGTACCAAAGAGGAGGAACATGACTATAGGTATTTCCCGGAACCTGATCTTGTACCTTTGAAGGTGAAAGACAGAACATCCCGGCTGCTGGACACATTACCTGAACTGCCTGATGCAAGAAGGGATCGATTTGTTTCCCAGTACGGTGTACCAGAAATGCATGCAAAGGCTCTAACATCTGACATAAAGGTCGCTGATTTCTATGAAATGGTTGCAGAAAAGGTCGACCCGAAGGTTGCAGCTACATGGGTTGCAGATGTTCTTAAAGGAGAGCTGAACTACCGTGACCTCACAGTGAAATCATTTAATGTTGAGGATATGGTGAAGATCATACAGATGGTCATAGATGACAGGATCACAGATCGTAGCGGAGTAGAAGTTATACGTACAATGCTTGATTCCGGAGGCATTCCCATGGATATTGTCCAGCAGAAAGGCCTTATGAAAGCTGAAGACAGTGTGGTCAGCAGTGCAGTTGACGAGGCTATTAAAGAGAACGCAGCAGCAGTTGAAGATTACATGCAGGGAAAAGAACAATCAATGAACTTCCTTGTAGGCCAGGTAATGAAAAAGACCCGGGGAAGAGCAGACCCACAAACTGTCAGAGAAATGATCATTTCAAGAATAAAATAAGGCTGTAGAAGAATTATCATTTTATGGCCTGGACGTTCAGTCCATGCCAGAAATATCAAAACAATTATATGGTTTAAAATGTATGTAGCCACTCAAAACATTTAACCCAATAATTTTAGAGTAGGCAATTAACTATCTAAATAATCAAAGGTGAAACAATGGCGCGATTTCCAGAAGCTGAGAATAGAATTCTTAATAAGAAGATCTGCATGAGATGTAATGCAAGAAATGCCACACGTGCACAGAGATGCAGAAAATGCGGGTATAAACAACTACGTCCAAAATCCAAGGAAATGAGAGGTTGATTCTGAAGATGCAGGTGGAAGAGTACCTTAACAAAATAGCCGATGAAAAAGGTACTGTTCATCTTACTCTTATTGATCCTGCGTCCCAGTCACCTGAAAAAGGCGGCGATATAGCGTACGAGGCTGCCTGTGGCGGCACAGATGCAATAATGGTCGGAGGGTCCACCGGAGCTGGAGGTACAGTCCTTGACAGGACAATTGTGGAGATTAAAAGGAGAACTACAATCCCTGTCATTCTGTTTCCCGCCAATGTAGATGGCATCAGTCCCCATGCAGATGCAATCTTCTTCATGAGCCTGCTCAATTCACGTGATGTTAATTTTATCACCACCAGTCAGATGATAGGTGCCCCTCTTATATACAAGTACAATATCGAAACCATTTCAATGGCATATCTGATAGTGGAACCTGGAGGTACTGTAGGATGGGTCGGGGATGCAAGGTTAATTCCAAAGAAAAAACCCGAACTCGCAGTAGCATACTCGCTGGCAGGAAAATACATGGGAATGCACTATACATATCTTGAAGCCGGATCCGGTGCAGATAGGCCTATAACTCCTGAAATGATCAGTGCTACAAAGCATGCCCTGGGAGATCGTAACAAACTGATTGTAGGTGGCGGTATACGTACAGTTGAGGATGCCAGGGAATGCGCCAGGGCCGGAGCAGACATGATCGTTACAGGAACTGTTGTAGAAGAAACCGGAGACGTAAGGACAAAGGTTGAAGAACTGGTAACTGCTATAAGGAATAATGACCCGAAAATTTGAGTCAGTGTTCCTGTGTTCAATCAATGTGACATTAATCTCCTATATCATTCAATGAGGGCTGGTATGCTAACAGTATCCGGTATAACCAAATACTACAGAATTAATTCAAAGAAGGTAAAAGTTCTTGATAATATCAGTTTCAGCGTGAAAAACGGAGAGATCCTTGGCATCACCGGCAAAAGTGGAAGTGGAAAAAGTACCCTTTTAAAAGTTCTTCGTGGCATCGAACCTTTTGATGGCGGCTCTGTTGAGCTTGGTACCGAGATCATAACACCTGAATCTGGAAAAGAGGGCTCCAGGTATTTGATAAAGAGCACTGCAATACATCTTCAGAGAAGCTTTGGGCTCTGGAGAGGACCTGCAATAGAGAACGTCATTCGAAAGCTGACATACCTGAATACAGGGAATGAATCACTTCCTGAGACGGATTCCCCTAACTATGATCAGTTATACAATCAGGCCTTTGATTACCTGAGAATGGTCAAGCTCGATCATAAAGCACTTCACTCATCAAGTGCTCTTAGTGGTGGGGAAAAACAGAGACTTATAATGGCCCGCCAGCTTGCAGCCAATCCATCTCTACTACTTCTTGATGAACCTGTCACCATGACAGGCCCTGATACAAAGCAGGAAATACTTGATGTAATAAAGGAACTTAAAGGCAGGCTCAAGATTCCAATCATTGTGGTATCACATCTTCCGGAAGTTCATATGTATCTTACTGATCGTCTGTTATTTATTGAAAATGGAAGGCTTGTTGACCGGGGAGTTCCAGAAGATGTGCTGAGAAATTATCTAAAGGACCTGAAACCCCAGGCGAAACTGGCCGAGATTTCAGGTAAAGAGGTATGTATCAGGATCAGAAACATATCCAAAAGGATGGTACTTCTCAGAGTCGGGGAAGTCCTTAATATCCAGAATTTTTCACTGGATGTGAATAAAGGTGAAATAATTGCATTCATAGGACCATCCGGTGCGGGTAAAACTACACTTATGAAGATAATTGAGGGGTTAACTGAACCAAATTCAGGAGAAGTTCACTATAAGTTCGATGGAGAATGGATTGATATTACTCACTTTACCAAAAAAAGAATGGAACTGAGACAGAAAATCAGTATTATGCACCAGGAATTCACTCTCTCCCCGCATTCTACCATCAGGGAACAGATCGCATTTAAGCTCAGCATGAAAAAAAGAGGATCTATCGAATATGCCAGAGAGAAGGCACGGGAACTTAATATATCTGATGAGATCCTGGATACTATCTATAAACTTCCCGATATGTCTGAAAATGAAAGGACAAAGGTCATGCAGGAAATGAGAATTGATCCTTCCATCTACTCCAGGCTATTTCCCCATGTTACAAACACAGACCTTGAAAATTATACAATTCCGGTCTTTGAAGCATTGAACCTTCCACTGG
>SKZM01000167.1 GCA_007127385.1 Methanosalsum sp. | reverse complement strand
TTCTGTTATCAGGAATTAACTTTGCAGCACCCCTTTTAACAAGGGCTTTTGCATTCAATGATGGCAGACCTGCAATATCTTCTGCTTTTAGTTGATAAGTACGATTGTCAACTGCCAGAAATTTTGGTATATCCTTCAGTATTCGGACAACATCGTATTCTTTGTTTATATTACTTTTGCTTATTTCCTTTTCAGTATCACTGGTTATTGGTGTCCTATCTTCAACCGGGTGGACAGGTTCAGATTTTCCGGATCTGTCATTTTGTGCATCATTAATGCATGCTGCTTCTTTTGTATCTTTTTTACTGCTATCTTCTGGGTCTACGAGTCCGAAAGAATCAGGATTCAGGATAGGTTCCAGAAGTTCGTTTCTTGTACTGTTTATAGCTTGGAGGGTTTCATTATATACATGCTGTTCCTGGGGAAGTAGCTTATCAAGATCCTGTTTTGATGAAGAGCTTGAAAACGCATTTGATGTTGCACGTGTAGTAATTTTACGCATACGTCTTATGAATATGTATTCAATATCCGTGATTGCACTCTGAAGTTCATCTTCCAGCATCTTTGATTCGACTGATCTGGGGTTGTTTATTTTTCTTATTTCTTCTTCCAGTTCTCTGACATATTCGGCAGCTTTTGAGTAGAAATCAGATGGGATTGATTTCAGGGTTGAATTGCCTTCTTCACGAAATATTTTCCTTAGTTCATCACGATCCATACTCTGCCACTCCTCTGCAGATCAGATGTATTGCAGCATATTCCGGGAGCTTATATATTCCTTCCTCCACACAGAACTCTTTTCCTTTCATTTCTAATGAATATGGTCTCTTTACATTTATTTCTACATTTTTATTTCCAAAGATAACGGCATCATTAAGCGGGTCAAATGTATCCAGCTCTGATGAAGAAAGAACTGTTACCTTCATACCTGAGCCTCCATGCAGGGATTCTGGCAGACGTATGAGCCTTTTTATATCTGAGGTTACCGGTTCATCAACGTTTGCAATCATTTCATTTATGCCGGCGTTTGCGACCTGTTTAATGAATCCGGCAGGCATTTTAGAAAGAGTGCCGATCTTTCCGTTTCTTAGAAGTTCTACTTCATCTTCATTGCTAATGGTATCTATAAGTGTTTTTGCCCTCTTCTTGCCAATACCATTGTAGGAGCTTAACAGATCAACTGCGTTATCTTTTTTTACAATGTCCTGTAGATATGAAATAATAAAACTATTTATTTTTTTTTCCCATCCTCCACTGTTTTCACTGGGAAACGATGATATTTTTGCATTTTCCTGGCCTGCATCTCCTGAAATCTCTTTTTTACTGAACATACCGTCAATGCCCAGTCCAGTTGAACTTATATAATCAACAATTTCACGTCTCTGGCTGCTGTCAAGGCCATGTACGCATGAATCACTTATGTGCAGATGATATCCACGTCCCCCCGAGAACACAATTCGGATATCATCCTCTGAAAACCCGAAATCATCTTCTAAAAAATCGTATAATTTGAATGTTTCCACTTTAACATGTTCCAGCATATCAGAATATGAGCTTGGTGCACCAGGTAGATGATCTGCATCAAGGTCAAATATTAAGTCTGCTCCCAGCCAGTCTTTTTCTTTCATTGTGGATGCAGCAGGGTATCTGTAATAAGCTACAGAATAATAGCAATGGGACGGGACCATACCCTCCAGGTATTCATGTAGTTCTCCTGCTGAACCAAACGATTTATGCCTTCGCATCACTATCTGCGGCATTTCATCAAAAAGTATGAATCCCCATTCCCTGGATGGATAATCTATTGGAGGATTTACAGGGTTATTTTTATAATAACTTTGAAACCTTTCTTTAAGATATTGTTTTGTTATGAGATTCATTCTCATTCATTCCTGATGGATAAACAAATGATTCGTTTATGCATCCAGTGATTATATCTGATTCTATTTTACTATATTCATGAACTCAACCGCAGAGTCATACGGAATTGGAGATTAAGGCACCTGTACAATTATGTATCTGCCAACCATGGGGATAAATCTAATATAGTCCACTAAAACATTATACGCAATATATGAAAGATGAAATGTCAAGTGCTGATGTGTCTGCTCTTGTGTATGAGCTTGTGCATGGCCCCTATAATCTTATAGATGCAAAGATAGGAAAGATATATCAGCCCTTTTCCGATGAGATCCGAATTAATCTCTTTATCCATGGCAAGGGAAGGGATAATCTGATACTGGAAGCTGGAAAAAGGGCGCACATAAGCAGAAACCTACCTCCCAATCCAAAACTGCCTCCATCATTTCCAATGCTTCTAAGAAAGCATCTCTTAGGAGGCAGGATTCTGGATATCAGCCAGTATGATTTTGACAGGATTATCGAGATAAGAATTGTGCGAGGTGGTGTTGAAACCGTACTTGTTGCTGAATTATTTGCAAGGGGAAATATTGTTCTTCTGAACAGTGAAAGAAAAATAATTCTCCCAATGAAACCTGTTACATTTCGGGGGCGAAAGATCCGCAGTGGTGAAACATATGAATATCCGGAATCCAAGGTAAATCCCCTGAAAATAACCGAAGAAGGGATGAAAGATCTGCTTTATACGTCAACCAGTGATCTTGTACGTACAATTGCAACAAAAATGAATCTAGGTGGAAATTTCTCAGAAGAGATATGCCTGGTTTCGGGAATTGATAAGAACAGGTCTGCAAAAGAGATTGACGATCAGGAAATATCAATTCTCTGTGAATCTGTGAAAGATGTATTGTCACCTCTTGTATCCGGTGATCTGAAGCCAAACATAGTGAATAAAAAGAAAAATGATGAGCTTGAGCCGGTAAATGTAAACCCTTTTGACCTGAAGATATTTGAAAAATATGAAAAGAAATATTATGAATCTTTCAATGAAGCTTTGGATGAATATTTCGGAAAGGCTTCCCTGGAAAAGGTTGATGAAAAGGTAGAAACTGTAAAGAAGGATAAAACAGGCGTATTTGAAAGACGTCTACAACAACAGGAAGCAGCAATCAGTAAATTTGAAAAGCAGTCTGAAAAATATGTTCAGGCCGCAGAAAAGATATATTCTAATTATCAGGATATTGAACATATAATGGATGTTCTCAATAATGCGAGGAACAAAGGCTATTCCTGGAATGAAATAAAATCCATTATAAAAAGCTCAAAAGACAGTACTCCAGCCGCAAAATCAATTATTAATATTGATCCTGGAAAAGGAATCATTGTGCTTGATCTTGATGGAACAAATCTTGAAATCAACATTAATAAATCAATTCCGCAGAATGCTGAAATGTATTATGAAAAGTCAAAAAAAGTTACACGAAAAAGAGAGGGCGCTCTGAAAGCTCTTGAAGAAACAAAAGCTTCCATGCAGAAAAAGGAAAAGAAAGAACCCAGTAAAAGAAAGATCATAAGAAAACCTTCATGGTATGAAAGGTTTAGATGGTTTATCTCTTCAGATGGTTTTCTTGTGGTAGGTGGAAGAGATGCTGATACCAATGAAGAAATTGTGAAGAAATATATGGAAAAAAGAGATCTCTTTTTCCACACTCAGGCACCTGGAGCACCAGTAACAGTTATAAAGACCGAAGGAAAAGAAGTACCCTCAACCACGATCGAAGAGACATCCCGGTTTGTAGTTTCCTATTCCAGTCTCTGGAAGCTGGGTCATTTTGCAGGGGATTGTTATATGGTAAAACCGGAACAGGTTTCAAAGACACCCGAATCCGGTGAATACCTGAAAAAAGGGTCTTTTGTAATACGTGGGGAACGGAATTACTTTAAAAACGTGCCTATGAGAGTTGCAGTTGGGATTGAAAAGGACACTCCAAGAGTAATAGGTGGCCCGGTATCAGCTATTGCGGAGCGGGGTGAGTATATTATTGAGCTGATTCCTGGTAAGTTCAATCAGAACGATATTGCAAAGAAGATTTATCGTATATTAGTGGATAGTGTAGAAGATGTATCTCTTGTAAGGCAGATTGCTTCTTCGGACAAGATTGCTCGGATGCTTCCACCCGGTGGCTCTGATATTGTATGATCGGAGGTAGGTATTGATGAGGATTGTAAAAAGAAATCTCAAAGGAAATGAAGGCGAAATCTCACTTATAATGGAGTCGCTGGATGACCTCTGGCACCTGAAATATATAATAGAGAGGGGTGACCTTATATTTGCTGTAACCAAAAGAAAAGCAGAAAGTGCAACTGATAAGATCAGACCTGAAAAAACAGAGAAAAAAACGGTTCGGCTTGGTGTTAGAGTAGAGAACATCGAATTTCATAAATTCTCAAATCGTTTAAGGGTCACCGGTGTTATAGAAAGTGGGATGGATTCGGGATCCTACCATACTCTCAATATTGAAGATGATTCCCACGTGTCTATTATTAAAAAATGGAAGAATGACCAGCTTGAGAGGATTCAGGAAGCTGAGGCCGCATCCAGAAGACCGAAAGTAATTATAGTATGTATTGAGGAAGGGGATGCTGACATCGGCCTGGTTCGCCATTATGGTGTTGAAACTTATTCCCATATAACCCAGTCTTCTGGAAAAGGAGAGGGAACACTAAGAGAACTTTTCTTCGATAATATTTTGGATCAGCTTATGACCGCAGCTTCTGGTACTGAATCAATTGTGGTAGCAGGTCCAGGTTTTACTAAAGATGACTTTGTCAAATATGTTAATAAAAAAGAACCATTTCTCGTAGAAAGGTTTGTCATGGAAGATACATCTTCGATAGGGGTCTCAGGATTTCAGGAAGTCCTTAAAAGAGGTGCTGTTGATCGGATTATGGAAGAATCCAGAATTGCAAGGGAATCCATGCTGATGGATGAACTATTAAAGGAGATCTCAACTGATGGCAAAGCAGAGTATGGTTTTGAACAGGTTACAAATGCTCTCAATTATGGAGCTATTGAAACACTTCTGATAGCAGATGAAATGCTTAGACAGGAGCGTGAAAAAGATAATATTGATTCCTTCTTACTTTCAGTAGAACAGGCTCAGGGAAGAATAGTGGTATTCAGTACAGAATTTGAACCCGGCCAGAAATTAATGTCTCTTGGAGGAATCGCTGCACTTCTTAGATTTAAAATATGATCATTCAATCAAACCTCTTCAATATTGAGGGATTTAAGTTCCCGGCTAACCATAGTAAAGGTCAGGGCAAAAGCAAGTAAATCCGATATCGGAAATGCTATCCATACGCCGTTCAGTTCAAAAAAACGGGGCAATATGATAACCAATGGTATTAGAAAGAAAACCTGTCTGCTCATGGAGAGTATAAATGAAGGCCTGGCTTTCCCGATGGACTGATAAAGTGCAGAACCTATAATCTGAAATCCTACAAAGGGCAGTGCAAGTACTGATATCCTGATCGCACTAATTCCCTCTTCTATGAGCATCTTATCAGATGTGAAAATATTCATCAGCTGCTCCGGAAACAGGAACAATAGCAGGAATCCTGCAAACGATATCCCGGAAGCTACAAACGCTGACAGCTTAACTGATTGTATTACTCTGTCATAGTTTTTTGCACCATAATTAAATCCTATGATGGGCTGCACCCCATGAACGATTCCCATTACAGGCATGATTGTAAACATCAGTAACCTACTCATAATTCCAAAGACTGCAACTGACACATCGCCACCATATATGACAAGAACGTTATTTAAGACTATAACAACTATACTGCTGGATCCCTGCCTTACAAATGGGGATATTCCAATTGCAGAAATTTCATTGATTATTCTAAAGTCGGGTTTGAGGTTCTTTAATCTGAACTTGATTATGCTCTTTCCGTTAAGATAATAGTGTATGAGATAAAGTGCACATATAAACTGAGAAATAACAGTTGCATATGCTGCTCCTCTGATACCCATGCCCAATCCGAATATGAATAGAGGATCAAGAAGTATGTTCAACCCCGCAGAAATTATCATTGAATACATGGCAATATTTGCATTTCCTTCAGCTCTCACAATGCTGTTTACTGCCAGAGCAAATGAAAAGAAGAACGTACCATAGAGAATTATCTGTAGATAGTCGTAGGAATATGGAAGTATTGTATCTGTAGCACCAAAGGCCTGAAGTATTGGGCTAAGATAAATAGTTCCAAAAACGATTATTCCTATTGATGAAATGAATACAAGTAAGATCACATTGCCAAACGTTCTTTCTGCTCTGTCAAGATCATTTTTTCCAATGGAACGGGATATGAGTGAAGCGCCCCCAATTCCAATTGCAAGAGCTGTTGCCATTATAATCATCTGTACAGGAAATGCAACAGCAAGCCCTCCAATTGCATACACACCATTTTCACCCAGTGCCCTTCCAACAAAAATGGTGTCTGTAATATTATAGGTGGCCTGAATCATCATTCCGATTATTGCAGGTACAGATAATCTTAACAAAAGATTGGATATGTTCTCTTTTTCAAGATTTTTTTTATTATCTGTCAAGCAAAAACCCTCTGATTTTTAAGTTTGAAGCAGCCGGATAAAAATGGAATCCGAATATTAATTCTGGATATTATGCTGCATTGGTGAAAATAGTTTACAGACACTTCATAAATACATTTCGTATATACCGGCTAATCTTTCATTTCAGATGTATCTAAAAAAATGGATATGTGTCCAGTATCAGTCATGATCAGGAGCGGTTCATTTCGATAGCCCTTTCTGATGTCTCAATTGAAAATTTCTTTTTACCATCCATATAAACACGGATCACCCCTCCCGACTCAGAGATAGTAACAGCTATTGCAACAGTGTCTCTTGTGATAGTGGCTGCGGATACGTGTCTTCCACCAAGACCTTTATCGATAGTTATTTCTCTTGCATCGATGTCAAGGTACCTTCCTGCAGAATGTATTATTCCGTCTTCTGAGATCACAAAAACTCCATCAAGCTGAGAGAATTCTTTTATTGATTCCCAGTTGTCCCGGTTGAGTATATTTCTCCTGTCTTCTGGATGTCCATAATATGGGTTTATAATGATCTGATGTGATCGGATCATAACCTCTTCCACGTCTCCTATAATAAATGCAGTACCAACCTTTTTTCCTTCCCTTCCAAAGGTCGAGATTTCCAGAGCTATGGAAAGCACGGCTCTCAGGACATCAGTTGAAGCTCTCTCTTCACACTCGCGCATCATTTTGAGCATTGGATTTTCTTTAATATTGTGAATAATTATAGACGTGGAATCAAAAGTTTCAATGATCCCTATTACGATACCATCTCTTATCTTACCCATGAAATGCTCGATAGCTGTTACTTTTTCCAGATGTTCTATTTTTCCTGAACATTCCTGTACTAACTGGGAGCTGAGGTCTGTATTTTCCTTTGTTTTTTCCAGACTTGATGAGATCAG
>SKZM01000075.1 GCA_007127385.1 Methanosalsum sp. | reverse complement strand
CTACCTTTTTCTGTCATTCGGGAAGTACTCCGCTTCTGCAGAATCAAAATTAACATTGATACCCAGTATTTTCCTGGAACCATGTGCAATATCGCGTGCAATTTCAGCACATCCAACTGCTGCACTCCATTTACCCAGTATATTAGATTTAAGTCCCAGAGTCCCATTTATTTTATCAACAACATATTCAATATCACCTACTGAACCTGCCAGAAAAACCTCACCATGTAAGTCATAATCCTTTAGAAGGAGCTGAAGGCTGCTAATTTCCATTGCAGCAAAAAGAGCAATTGTATCCAGGGCCAGAATTGCATCTTTTTCTTTTCTTGAAAAAGCATTCAAGAGTTCTTTGAGATTGGAATAGGATGTACGTTTCAGTACTCCACCTTTTGTAAAAGCATCATTTGCGGTATATAGCCCCTCATCAACATCCCGAATGGCCTTTACATCCAGGGGTCCATGATGCACTCCTGGTGCAAATATGCATGCATCGATCGCACCTTTGATCTCTCCGTTTGCAACAGCAAGTGTAACTGTATTTGAACTTATATCAGATACAACATAATTATTATACCCCATACATTTTGCATGATATGCGATTCCAATTTTTTCAGGACTTGTAGAATGAGAAAATATGTTCAATCTTGGATCTGTACCGCTTTTAGAATGAATTCCCGGGATAACAACTGAAGGAATAGCTGATTTTTTAACCGCATCAAAAACAAGTTCTCCGGCACCAATCCAATTACCTACACCACGATTGCTTTTTATGCCTCGATTTTTCAGGTACTTAATATCCTCAATTGAAACTATCCCATCCCCCATAGAATATGTAAGGGCGATGAGCTTTATTCTGCTCATATCAACATTTAAGTTGCGGCCAATATATTCAATTAAGTCAGATTCAGGGATGGAAACGAGCTTGCTTCGTGAGATCTCAAACTTATTTACGGTTTCATCTACCAGAGATGCAAATCTGATAGCTGTGGTTCCATGATCAATTCCTAAAAACATTTTCAATCATTACCTTGCAATAAATCATTCATCAAACAGAATTGAATTCAGTTCTTTTCTGATTCTCTCGCCCTCCATCACATTACCAACAGTTGTTATGATGCGTAATTCTTGAGCTGTTGTTCCCTGTGATAAAAGAGCTCTGAGGTTACCCCTATTGTCAGATCTTAGTATTTTAACATTTAAAAGGCCACCTGATGCTCCTTTACCTTTAACCTTGATAACCGAAGGTATGATTTTTTTTATTTCTGGATGCTGGCTGATTATTCCCAATAACTTTTTACCCTGTCGCTCACCAATTATAGTTGTATGTGAGCCACCGAGCTTGCATTTAAGAAGATCTCTGTTATTGGGACTAAATGTATCATCTGACATTTGAAGATTGATCTTTTTGAATCTATAAAACTATAATGGTTTAAATTCACTATTGAAACCGGAATCCACCAGTGCAATAAAGTGGTGACCTATTTCCATCAATATTTCCTTTCAATCATGTAATCTGCAATTTCAAGCAGAGCTGATTTTGAATCGGAATCCGGAAGTACACTAAGTTTTTCTTTTCCTTGCTGTATATAGGAAAATGCAAGTTCCTGAGCATAATCAATAGACTCTGATTCTTCGAGTACTTTAACAGCTTCCTCAATTTCAATTTTTCCAGCATTACCTTTACCAAAAATCTTCAAATCAACGCCGTTATTGATTGCATGCATTGCGATCAATGTCTTTTTCCCTTCCATTAGATCGCTGCCGCGCACTTTACCTAGTACATCTTCTGGAGTTATCAGATCCAGAACATCATCATAAATCTGGAAACCTACGCCAATAAGCCTACCAAAGTCATATAGAGAATTGGCAACTTCATCGGAAGCTCCTCCAAGAATTGCTCCTGCCTTAGCTGCAGCTGCATAAAGTACTGATGTTTTTTTCTCAACCATTTCTAGATATTCTTCTTTGGTAACATCATCACGATGTTCAAATTCAATATCCATCCACTGCCCTTCACATATCTGGGTACATGTCTGGGACAGGAGTTCTATACATTTATTCAGCCGAACCGGATCATTATCCATGCCTGCCAGAATTTCAAATGCCTTTGAATAAAGTGTATCTCCTGCCAGAATCGCACCGGATAGCCCCCATTTTACATGTACAGCTTCTATTCCTCTCCGGAATGAATCTTCATCCATGATATCATCATGGATAAGTGTAAAATTATGCACCAGTTCAACAGATACTGCAGCAGGAAGCACATCATCAATATTAGAACCCACTGCCTGAGCTGCAAGAACAAGTGTGGCTGGACGCAGGCGTTTACCGCCTGCATCAGGAAGATATCTGGAAGCTTTATACAACTCATCAGGATAAGCTATAGGAAGCATTTCTGAAATTGCTTTATCTACATAGGTAGTTATGTTCTGTAATTGCTCAATGACATCTGACATAATTGATCACAATATCCGATATGCACTTATTATTCAATATATAGTTCTTCTCCGTTTCTCAACAGGTGCACAGTATCTCCCATAATGTAGCCCGCATCTTCTGCCATTTCAATGTAAGAACTGTGCATATTTATGTGACCATGGGCAGGTATTACATGTTCGGGATTTACCATCCTTAACAGTTCCCAGTGATCTTCACGGTATGCATGTCCAGATACATGAACATCTGTATAAATTCTTGCACCATGCATTTTAAGTTTGGTCTCAACTGCATACCTGTTTGCCTGGGTCATTGGACTGGGAATTACGTTAGCAGAAAAAATAACACGATCTCCGGATTCGATCTTATATGGTGTTTCACCATTTGCAACTCTTGTAAGTATTGCTCCGGGTTCACCCTGATGGCCAGTAACTATTGGAAGGTATTTTTCCTTTCCTTCTTTCATTATTTTCTTGAATGCATTATCAATTTCTTTTCTTGATCCGTATATTTCTGCGTTTGGTGGAAGTTCTATATATCCCATATCAGCTGCAGTACTTACATATCGATCCATGGAACGTCCCAGCAGTATAGGAATACGACCCATTTCTCCTGCAAATTGAATTATTGAATTCATTCGGGCTATATGTGAAGCAAACGTTGTGACAATCATTCCAACATCCGGTTCTTCAGTTCCAAGCAAAACATCACCTAGCATATCATGTGCAACCTGTTCTGATGGTGTTTTACCAGAAATTCCGGAATTTGTACTTTCCGTGATCAATGCTACAACACCTTCTTTTCCAAGAGAACGAAGGCGTGCAAAGTCTGGTGCCTCCCCAAGAGTAGGCATCCTGTCCAGCTTGAAATCACAACCATAGAGAACAGCACCTACAGGAGTATGTATTGCTATAAACACGCAGTCAATAATACTGTGTTGCATTCGGATAAATTCTATAGAAATATCCTCTGTGACCTGATAGATTCCTCCAGCTTCAAGAGAAATGATCTTGTTCTTTACGCCAAACTTTCGTTCTGAATCTATCTGGTGCCTGATCAAGGCTGATGTATAAGGAGTACTGATAATAGGTGCAGAATACCTATGTGCCAGTTTTGAAATAGCACCAATATGGTCCAGATGTCCGTGGGTACAGGCAATTGCACGCACTGTTCCATTGATCTGTTTCATTATTGTATCATCAGGTATAGCTCCCATTTCTATCAGTTCAAGAGAATGCATTTTATCTATTTCTACATCCTCATGGATCTGTACTCTATCCAGTCTGAGGCCCATATCAAGAATGATTATATCCTCATCAATTCTGACAGCAGTCATATTACGGCCCATTTCATTATAGCCACCAACTGCAATTATTCCTATTTCTGTCATAATAATCCTCCAATGTTTATTTAAATCAAAATCTAGCAATGCCTTAGTTAGCAATGCCGATTTCCTCAAATATTAACAATATGATTCTTACTTTTATAAAATATTAGATCTCAATGCAAAATCAGAGAGATCAAAACCCCTCTGATCAAGATATTGTTCGGTCCATCCAGTAATGACCAGAGGTGTTCTTTTCAGCATTTCTATGTTCCTGCATCCTGCAAGGAACATCGCTACCTTTAGTTCATCAATTATCGATGTTAGTTTTCTAGTAACTTCTTCAGGACCATTAAATGCCGGTTCAACAAAGGGAAGTGCTGAGCTTGCTACGCTGGCACCCAATGATATGGATTTTGCAACATCCAGACCGGTTCTGATACCGCCTGTAGCGACTATCGGGAGTGATACATTACATTCCACAATACTAGATGCAGTTGGAATCCCAAAATCCCAGAACAGTTCACCCATATTTTTAGCTGATGTCTCTTTTCTGTCATCTGCACGATAAACTTCTACACCTGCCCAGCTTGTCCCACCAACTCCTCCCACATCAATGGAAGAAACACCTGCTTTTTTGAGAAGTAATGCATCCTCATGAGAAATCCCCGAACCAGTCTCTTTAACAATGATAGGTATTTTTAGAGAACATATCTCAGATATAGCATCAAGAACTCCCGATGCATCAATATCTCCTTCTGGCTGAATAGCTTCCTGCAGAAAGTTTAAATGGATAGCAAAAGCATCTGCATCGATCATTTCTATCATTCGTTCAATGCCTTCGATACCATATTCTTTTATCTGAGCGGCACCGATGTTTCCATATACAAAAGCATTTGGCGCCTTCTCACGGACTACACTGAACGAATATTCCTGTTCAGGGTCTTCAATAGCTGCTCTCTGACTTCCGACTCCGATTCCAAGTCCAGTTTCCTCGACAGCTTCTGCAAGAGCCGAATTAATAACAGTAGTATCAGGATGTCCCCCAGTAATAGAAGCAATCATAAAAGGTGCATTTAATCGTTTTCCAAGAAAATCTGTAGATAAATCAATATCATCAATGCTCATTTCAGGAAGTGCACGATGTACCAATATAACATCATCAAATCCAGAAGTAGCCTTCTTTGATTCTACTGGACGATTTGCACAGAATTTAAGGTGTTCTATTTTTCTCTGGGATGTACTCATTATAAAACCTGTTTACAATCTATCATATCTATTTTTTTATTGCAGTTCCTATGTTGTGTCCACTTAAAAAATACGAAATATTATTTGGTTTTTTCGCATTGAAAATATAGGAAGTAGTACCGGTTATTTCACAAAGCTGAAGTAGCTCATTAACTTTTCCAAGCATACCACCAGTGACATCAGTATTTTTGGATGAGCCTATAAACTTTTCTATCTCTCTATAATTGGAACTGGTTATTTTGGCAAGGGTTTTTCCTTTATTGTCCATAACCCCATCTTCAATACTTCCAATTCCAATCCTGGAAGCTTTCATTCTATTTGCAAGGTATGAAACGATCTGATCCCCGGAAATAACAGAAAAATTCTTTTTTGTGTCCATTACCACATCACCATGCATCACCGGGACCAAACCATTTTCCAGCATAATATGGATGTTACCTAAAAACATGTCCGAAATTCTTCCGTCATTTGAGACAGTGTTATTTAGCGGATGTACAGAAACTGCATCTATTCCAGCTTTTTGAAGTGAACTTACCATAATAGTATTTAAGGATTTTACAGAACTATGTGTTACAACTGCACCCTTTGGGTCTGGAATATTATCCAGATCATATTTTTTTGCAAGTGGATGACCATAGGAACCAGCACCATGGACAATTATAAGATCTTTGCTATATCCAGATATTTCCTGACATATACGCTCGATTTCTTCGATTTGAACCTTCCCACTATCAGAACTCTTATCCGTAATTACACTTCCGCCTATCTTCAGAATTGTAATGTTTTTATGTTGACTCATGAGAATGACTCCACAAAGATTCCCTTTTCAGTAGTTCTGGTAACAATTGCATCCCCTCCTCTGGAGTTTATTGCATATGATATATCAGGCACGATGGAATTATCTGCAATTGCAATCATACATCCGCCACCACCGGCACCTGTAATCTTGGCACCATATGCACCATTGTTCCTGGCAGCATGTACAAGAGATGATAACTCATCGCAGTTTATTCCAATTGCATCAAGAAGTCCCTGATTTATATTCATGAGCTCCCCAACTGATACATAATCTTTTTTGATTATCAGTTCTTCACCCGTTTTAGCGATCATACCAATTGTGGAAAATATAGGAGACAGAATATCTGAATACCTTGAATGAAGTTCAGAAACACCGGCTACCAGTTCTTTTGTAGATGAATATTTTTTTGTATTTCCAACAATGATTCCACATTCAATCATTGGCAGTTTTTTATGACTGGATATTCGTACAACACCTCCGTGTGTACTAACGTAGGTATCTGTTGAACTTGCTGCATTCTGCACTTTCTTTTCAATATTATGGCCAATTTCTGC
Source organism: Methanosalsum sp. (assembly GCA_007127385.1). Classification (GTDB taxonomy): domain Archaea; phylum Halobacteriota; class Methanosarcinia; order Methanosarcinales; family Methanosarcinaceae; genus Methanosalsum. The sequence continues at coordinate 1,054 of SKZM01000075.1, read as the reverse complement.
AATCTGTTCATGATCCAGTTCACATCCAAACAATCTATTAAGAGCTGCCAATGTTGCAACCGTTACTGCAGCAGATGACCCCAGGCCAGAACCCGGAGGAATATCCGAATCGACTTCAATATCCACACCTCTAAATGGAATGATTTCCCTTATCGATTCTATCGCTCCTGAAACATAGGGATGTATTTCAAAATCCAGAGATGTGGTTCCAAGTGCTGATTTAATCTGGATGTCCTCACTGAGATTTGCGCTAACCCTGGCCCGAAGATCAATTGCACAGCATATCGCATCTTCGCCATATACAACAGCATGTTCACCGAACAGATATATTTTTCCAGGTGCTGAACAAATAACCATCTCTATTACCATCGATCATAAATATTAATGCTATTTTTACTCTACAGTTATTGCTCCATAGCCCACAACAGAACTCATATCTCCAATAACGTCGCCACTGGTTGAATATGTTAAAAGTTCTGTTTTTGTGGCACCAAGTAGCCTTGCTGCAGTAATCATAGCAGCAATTGGTCCAAAACCACATGCTGAAGCATTTTTTTCCATTATTCGCCTGTAGATTTCGGAAACATCCATTTTTTCTATAGCTTCAATAATATATTGATCTGTATCATATGCAATATCTGCACTTCGGTAGTGGGTGAAATCACTTGAAGCAATTATAACTACTTTTTTTCCAGCATCTTTGACTGCACGAACAATTTCATGTCCCACCTCAGATGCAGTTTCTTCATCCTGAAGACCCATGCATATTGGAAGGATTTCAAAATCATGATCAAGTGTATACTGTAAGAAAGGTAGCTGGACCTCAATGGAATGTTCAAACCTGTGTGCAAGTTCATCTACATCAATGATACTTCCTGCAAGAGATTTTACAAGGTCTTCATCTGTTCTGACCTCACCAAGAGGTGTCGACCATGTATCAGCTGAAGCTGAAATGGGAGATCCATATCCTGTATGGTTTGGCCCAATAATTATATATGTATCTGCCCTGGGAATCCTTGCATATACCTGGGCTGCAACATGCCCTGAAAAACTG
>SKZM01000152.1 GCA_007127385.1 Methanosalsum sp. | reverse complement strand
TTGAAATATGTGGAAAAGAAATAGAATATTAAAGCGGGGAATGTGAAGAATAGGGATTGTTCAGTTCTCACAGGGGGTTAATAATGACAGGTAAAATTGATGTCCAGTTTGAAAAAGAGATCGCTGATTATTATCAGTCTCTTGGAATAGGGCAGGGTCCGGGAGACATCCAGTACAGGCTGATACTGAGGGTCTTAGAATCAAATAAAGACAGAATAACAGAATTTTCCGATATCAGAAAATATACGGATACGTTTGCGGACAGGGGCAGTATCGGAAGTAAAATAAAGGTGGTGTTCCAGAGAAACGGTCTTGTTATCAAGGTAAAGCACGGAGGATATAGAATAACAAACAAAGGATTGATTGCAGCAAATTTCCTTAAGGCATCCACTCTTTTTTATAAAGAAACAAACAGAATAGATGCGATCATGGAGCGTATACCCTGAGGTTGCGTAAAATATATATCATATTACAATAATGTACAATATTATACTATAATGTTCAATTATAGGTCATTTAATATATATTACGGAGACCTCAAATGCATCAAGTCATTGATGATATAATTGCATCAACAGAGAAAAGAAACAAATCTCTTCCAGGTGATATCAGGGGACGCCTGATAAAAAAACCTTATGATAAAGGTGTGCCAGCCAAATATGATCATAATAATAAATTCGAAGTCCAACTAAAATCTGCAAAAAAAGATAACAGAGTTGCAGTAATATCAGAAGTAAAACCTGCCTCACCGAATTCAAATTACAGGACCATATTGCCAGCAGACGCAGCAAGAATATCCAAAGATATGGAAAAAGCAGGTGCTTGTGCTATATCTGTACTGACGGAACCCGAATTTTTCCATGGATCTATTGAAAACCTGAAAAGTGTCAAAAATACAGTATCATTGCCTGTACTCAGAAAAGATTTCATTATTGACACATTACAGATGGATGAATGTGAATGTGATCTAATCCTCCTTATCACCGGTATCCTTGGAAACCACCTTAACAGGTTCATTTTTGAATCCAGGTTGAGAGGATTTGAGCCACTTGTTGAGGTCCACAACGAACAAGAACTTGAAATTGCTCTTGAAAGTGATGCAAAAATTATTGGCATCAATAACCGTAACCTTTCAACACTGGAAATTGACCTTGGAACAACTGAAAGACTGATACCCCTGATTCACAGATATGATCAAATAAACAGAGCTGAACACATAATAATAAGTGAAAGTGGGATCAGTACAGAAAGTGACATAATAAGAGTAAGTTCTATAGGTGCAGACGCGATTCTTGTAGGCACATCAATTATCAAGAGTGATGACATCTACAGTCGAACAAAAGAAATGGTGGAATGCCTGAAATGACAAAAAAATTATACAGATCCCGGAATGACCGGATTCTTGGAGGAGTATGTGCCGGAATAGGAGAATATCTAAATGCAGATCCTACCCTGATAAGATTGCTTTGGATCCTATTTACTCTACTTGGAGGAAGCGGAATACTCGCATATATCATTGCCTGGATCATTATTCCGGAGCAGCCAATGAGGATACCATAAACTGACTGACATCGGATAATTCAGATGCAGGACCGCTCAACAGTCTACATGCATCAAATAACATGAGGAAGCAAAAATGAATAAATCAAAGTATGGGATATACGGCGGCCAGTATGTGCCGGAGATCCTTATGCCTGCACTTCAGGAACTGGAAGATGAGTACAGCAGGTATCGTAACGATCCACAATTTCAACAGGATCTCAATTACTACCTTAGAGATTTTGCAGGAAGGGAAACACCTCTTTACCATGCAAAAAATCTGAGCAGAAAATATAAAACTAAAATATATCTAAAACGCGAAGATCTGGTACATGGTGGTGCCCACAAACTCAACAATACTCTAGGACAGGCATTACTTGCAAAATATATGGGCAAAAAAAGAATTATTGCTGAAACAGGTGCTGGGCAGCATGGGACCGCAACATCCATGGCAGGTGCAAATCTGAATCTTGACACACTGATATATATGGGTGCAAAAGATGTTGTACGCCAGAAAATGAATGTCTACAGAATGGAAATACTTGGTGCCAGAGTAAAGGCTGTGGAGTCAGGATCTAAAACATTGAAAGATGCCATCAATGAAGCACTGAGGGACTGGGTTACCAATGTAGATACAACTCATTACCTGATAGGTTCAGTTGTTGGACCTCATCCATACCCAATGATCGTAAGGGACTTCCAGAGCATAATAGGAAAGGAAGTAAAGGAACAAATCATGCAGAAAGAAGGAAGATATCCCGATTCCATCATAGCCTGTGCAGGTGGCGGAAGCAATGCAATGGGCATCTTTTATCCGTTTATTGAAAATAAAGATGTCAGTATGTTTGCAGTCGAAGCCGGAGGAAGCGGAATGGAACTTACATCAAAAGCTGCACTTCACTCTGCATCTATGTGCACCGGTGAGGTGGGAGTTCTGCACGGCGCCTGTACCAAAGTTCTGCAAAATCAAAACGGTCAGATACTGGAATCACATTCAATATCTGCAGGACTTGATTATTCAGGAGTTGGACCTGAACTTGCATATCTTGCGGACACAGGGAGAATAAATCCATGCCATGTAAGTGATGAAGAGGCCCTTAATGCATTCCATGAAATGAGCAGATTGGAAGGAATAATACCAGCACTTGAATCATCACATGCACTGGCCTATGTTATGATAAAAGCCGAATCCGGGGAACTCGGAGATCTTGTCGTCATAAACCTCTCTGGAAGAGGAGATAAAGATCTTGAAACCGTGATCAAAGCAGGAAAATGGAAAGGTGGGAACATATGAGAATATCTGATAAATTCGAAGAGCTTAAATCAAGGAATGAAGGTGCCCTGATATCCTATATCTGTGCAGGAGATCCATCAACTGAATTGACAAAATCTGCAGTTAAAGCACTGATAAAGGGTGGAGCAGATATCATTGAACTGGGCCTTCCATTTTCAGATCCCTGTGCCGACGGACCTGTGATACAGTCAGCAACTGACAGAGCAATATCAGCAGGAATGACACCAGAAAGATATTTTGAACTTGTGTCTACCCTTCAGGTTGATGTTCCGCTTGTGTGTATGACATACTACAACATAATATATAAACGAGGTATTAAAAAATTTATAGAAGACTGCTCATCTTCCGGGATAACGGGTATTATTGTTCCTGATCTGCCTGTTGAAGAATCTGATGAACTGGGACTTGCATGTGCAAAGAATAAAGTTGACCTGATATTCCTTGTAGCACCAACAACCAATGAAAATAGACTTCATAAAATACTTGATAAGAGTACAGGGTTTCTATATATGGTATCCAGGACAGGTGTCACAGGTGGCAGTACTGATATCGGCACTGATATCGCAGATCTGCTTACAGGTATCAAAAAATGCACAGATATCCCCATTGCAGTCGGATTTGGCATATCAAACCGCAATCAGGTAGCGGATATTATTTCATACGGAGCCGAGGGGGTTATTGCTGGGTCTGCATTTGTAGATATTATTGCATCAGGAAAAAATGTTGAACATCGTCTTGAGTCACTTGCATGTGATCTGAAAAGTGGATGCAGAGAATGATAAGTATCCATTTCAACATCCCACGTTAACTTTTATTGAAAATAAAAGATTGATTTTTACTGAATAAAAGCACAATTTCTGAGGAGATCATTCAAACAGTTTATTGACAAACCATTCTGGATCAAATTTTTTCAGGTCATCATAACCCTGACCAATTCCCAGAAACAGAATCGGTTTATTGGTAATATAGGCTATGGATATTGCGGCCCCTCCTTTTGCATCAGCGTCTATCTTGGTCAGTATTGAACCGTCTATCGGAACCGCTTCATTGAACTGAGAAGCACGTTCCACAGCATCATTTCCTGCAACGGCTTCATCTACAAAGATGACCAGATCAGGAGAGCTTATCCTGCATATTTTTTTCAGCTGTGCCATCAGATTAACATTTGTATGGAGTCTGCCGGCGGTATCAGAAAGTATAACATCTGCCCTGTTTGCCTTAGCATATTCCAGCGCATCATAGATAACTGCTGCAGGGTCTCCGCCTTCCTGATGTTTAATTATTTTTACTCCAACTTTTTTTGAATGAATATCAAGTTGATCAATGGCCCCTGCCCTGAAGGTATCGCCTGCTGCAAGTACAGGAGTATATCCTCTGTTCTTCAGATATTTTGCCATCTTTGCAGTGGTTGTAGTCTTACCAGTACCATTTATACCTACAAAGACAATATTTACAGGTTTGTCTGCATTTTCAATGAACTCATCAAAATCAAATATGTTGGCAGACATTATTTTTAGAAGAGCATTTCTCAGAGCCTGCTCTACCAGTTCATCTGTATTCTTGCCTATACGTTTTCGTGTCCCTACAAGTTCCTGTTTTACAGAGTCGATGATTGCATCAGAGACCGACATCGCAATATCACTCTCAAGGAGTGCAATCTCCAGTTCCCAGAGAGGATCTTCAAGATCCTTTTCATCCAGAATGACCTCACGTTCAAATACCAGGGCCTTAGCTTTCTGGGTTATACCGGCACTCTTTTTAGTTACGGATGCATCGGAGTTGGATTCATCTATAGCCTGCTGTGAAATATCTTCTTTGAGCGCCTCTTCTTCATGTTCCAGAGGTACAGCCTTCTCATCGATCTTATTTCCAAGGCTGTTTTTAAATCCTTTAAGTTTATCCTTAAGTTTGTTGAACACCTGACTCATTCCTCTAAAAAGAAACTGAAATACTGAAATAAAGGATGATTAATCAATTACCGGAATAGTACCCAGCCTGTTGCTGCTGCTGCTGTTGTTGGGAATACTTCTCAAATTCGGATTCGATTTCCTGTACTTTCTTTGTGATCTGTTCCATTGAACCTTGCAGCTGTTCAAGGGTCTTTTCAAATTCCTTTTTCCGCAGACTCAGTGATTCAATAGCCTCATCCAATGATTTTTCCACACTTATTCCAGCACCAATATTTACAACAACAGTATCTGGTTTTGTGAGCCTAGCATGAAGAAATGATTCGGACCCTATTGGAATCATTGTATTTACATCTTCATCTGAATCCTTCAGTTCATTTATTGTATTGATCGCACGAACACAATCATCCATGTGCATCTGTACAGCACCTATCTGCTGCTGGAGTGTATCTAAACGGGCTTTATATTCCCTGTGCTGCATCAAAAGATTGCGAGCCTCCTGTTCACTCGGCTGTGACATGAGTATCAGGCCTCTTCGATGGTCTCGATTTTTATCAGGTTCCTTTTTAGACTATGTTTGCTCCCAATTAATGAATAATCTTTTTCACGGGCGTTCTTTTCATTCTGGCTTTCAATTGATTTAGTAAATCTTTCCCAGTTCTTGCCAGCTTTAAATGTTCCTTTGATAACAAAGCTCTTCACGAATAATCACCTTTATAATTGAATTTTTTTATAGATCGATAATGTAAGTTTGATTCAACATATCCGGACCTGTTTTTGGTTCACACAAATTCGAGAAGGTCGTCAATTCTCCCCAGTTCATGACCTGTGGTCTGGGAACCTGTAACATATCCTTTGGAATTTGCCAGTATTCCTGATCCAACCATATGCGTACCATAATTCACAGTTCCGGTTCCCACCGGAAGGTCAAATGTTTTTTCAAGATGTGCTATTTCTGAATCCGAAACTCTGGGGTTTACAATCAGTCCTTTGTTTGTAACAACACCGGCCATACCTACGGTCTTGATCCCTGCAATGGTTCCCCTTGAGACATCAACACCAAGTGTACCTGATATAAATTCAACTGCTTTATCCGACAGATCAGGGTGGACAAGTGCAGCATGATCATTGGAAAGTACTATATTTCCTATTGCATTTAATTTATGAGGAAGGGGCTTGACAGGAAGGTCAATATCCTTTAGAATATCCTCCTTCATATTTCCCGGAATAAGGAAACCGTTTGAATTTCCACGTATCAGTGCACCTGCTACAGTACAGCCATTTGCAAAGGTGGGGATTACCTGCACATCAAGTATTTCTTCCAGAAGCTTACAGTCTTCAGACTTTGTTCCGGCAGGAACAATAGCTATATCTTCTGTGCAGGTGGCAAATACCCCGATCAACGGGCTGTCATATATATCCATAGTTCGTATCATTTTACTCAGTTTCAGGTCACTTGTTGTTTTAGGTATCTCCTGTTCTTCAGTTGCAGGCTGTAAGTGCCTGTTTATGCAAGTTCTACCTGAATTTCTCCATCTTCAAACCTTGCAGCTCTTACCCTTACAGAAGAAGGAGGATTCTCCCGTCCCCTTTCCCACATCTTTTCATTGAGGGATTTATCGATCTTAATCTGAGAGGGGTCACTTTTCATATGCCGCACAAGATATTTTTTGATCTCATTTATTGCCCTGTTGGCCCTGTTGGGTTTTGAGGTTCCTTTAACAACACGAAGAGGGATCGTATATATCTGTTCAGTAACTGCTGCACCTATTTCTGCCATACATCATCACCTTCTGTATCATCTTCATTTCAGCCTGAGGCTGCTTCTTCTCCAGTGTCTTCTCTTTGGATGAGTTACTACACTTCTGTTTGTCTTCACAATAACCCACATTGGAACCCTCTGGTTCTGCATGTGTGCTTTTGCAAGTCTGGTTTTCTGTCCTTTCGTATTATGGCTCATAAAAGATCACCTGTCAATAATATGTGTAATTGCAATTAAGAGGTATCTCTAATAACTAAATTCTATTATAAATCTTTAATCTATGCTATTAATTCAGATATTGCAGTTTTCTACAGCATAAGAACTATTTGATTCTTTCTATAACTTTTGACTGAACATGGGGAGGAAATAATTTTTCAATAATATCAATCCCATGCCTGAGCTTTATAAGTTCCCTTAATTCAGCTTCGTAATCAGCTTTGGATATATCATCACTTAAAGCTTCCTGGATGATCAGATGAGTTTTCACCAGTTGATTTACAGCAGTACGTCCATATCCCCGAAGAGGGCATAAATAGTTCACATAGAAGCGATCCTCAATACTCTGTATCTGTGAAGCTGTAAGTACAGGTACTCTATCGTCCCTTCGTGTCCCATCTGCAATGAATTTCACTCCATCCTCCAAAGCAAGAGATTCTACTGTCTTTTGATGTATATAGTTGATGGCGTTTTTTGGAAAACCATCTCTAATGATCATTTCATAGGCATTTTCCAGAATATCAGAATCCATATTGAGAATCCTGTGTGGCAATCCTATTCTGGATGCCACTTCTGCCGCAATCTCATCTGTAGAAAGCAATGAAAAATTACAGGTAACCAGCTCTACCTCAAAAAAAGGTTCCAGAAGGATAGCTGCCATTGAGCTGTCTTTTCCACCACTGAACAGAACCGAGACTTTCATAGCTCTAAATTAAAATGCTCAAAGATGAGTTATCTTTTGATCCCTTTTTTTTGGCATCATTTTTTGCAGAAGCTGTTTTAATTTAGCATCATCGATCTTCGATTGCAACCTTCCATTCTGGGCCAGCATAATCAGCTGTGACTCAAGGTTTTCGGCCATTTCTGACCTTGACATCTTCAGTCTTGTGTGACGTTCACGCGCTTCGGGGGTCAATATCTGGCGAAGTATAGCCTGC
>SKZM01000019.1 GCA_007127385.1 Methanosalsum sp. | reverse complement strand
TTCAACGTTTCATCTCTGAATGGGTCGGGATGGTACAGGGCCGGTGATGTTATTGATATTGTTGTGGAGTTCTGTGAGGTTGTGGATGTTGAGGGGTCACCTGTTCTGGAGATGGTGTGTGATGGTCGGGAGGCTGTGTATAGAGAAGGGAGCGGGACCGAGTTTCTGGTTTTTGAGTATGTTGTGATGGAGGATGATGGGTCCGGTGAACTTAATTATGCAGGTATTGATTCTCTAGGCCCGGCTGATGTAAATATTACTGATATGGCCGGGAATGAGGCATTTCTGGAACTGCCTGACCCGGAAGATTCCGGCTCTCTAGCTGATGCAGGTATATTCATTGATAATGATATTCCGTATGCAGATACAGGAATGGACAAGCTGGATGCATATGCAGGTATTGAGTTTGAACTTGATGGCAATTCTTCCTATGACGAAATGTCCGGTATTGGGTCATATAGGTGGGATATGGGCGATGGCAATATTTCTGAAGGTAAAAGAGTATCCTATACATTCTATGAACCTGGTACATATAACGTGACACTCATTGTAGAAGACCGAGCCGGGAACACGGCATCCAGCTCAATGGATCTGATAGTAGAACTCATGACCTATGGTCTGGAACTGGATGAAGGCTGGAATCTCATATCATCTCCTTTTTTTATCACCAACAGGCAGATATCTTCTGTCCTGGAAGACCTGGATGGTCTAAGATCTGTCTGGACATACAATACAGAATCCTGTGAGTGGGTATCCTATAAACCAGGATTGGAATATACAGGCGCACTTGAATCAATAGATGCAGGCAGAGGATACTGGATTGAAATGGATGGGCCTGAAACCCTTACATTCCGGGGTTCATCCTGGACACACGAACAGAGATCTCTGCAATATCCGGTTCACAGGGGATGGAACTTGATAGGTCTTCATTCACATGATCCGGAAGAAGCTGAAAGGTATCTGTCAGCTATCTCTGGAAACTATTCTCCCAGAATCCATAGCTATCTGGATGGTAACTGGTACATTATAGATGATGACAATACAAATGAATCCATTCTCAAGCCGGGTTCAGGTTACTGGATATATCTGCATGAAGATGATATGCTGACCAGATTCAAAGATTGATAAATAATGATGTGACTCTGTGGATGGCATCCATGTATTCGACGGTATTTCAAAAAAAACTTGTATACGTAACACTTATTTCAATTGTTCTTTTCCTGATGTTATTTCCGGTATTGGTATCCTCTGAATCAGATATTCCTTCTATGCCTGAAAGATTTTATGGACAGGTGTATATAGACGGTGACAGTGCAGATGATGGAACTGTTGTATCTGCATGGATCAATGGTACTGAAGTTGAATCACAGCAGACGTATAATGGAAGTTATGGATATTCTACTGAATTTCACGTACATGGAAATAATGGCTATGAAGTCGTGTTCAGGGTAGATGGCTCCAGGGCAGCCACACATTATCTAACCCGGGGCAGTATATCAGAGCTTGATCTGGCTATTATCATGGATGATAGCACGGATACATCCACAGATCTAACTACAGGCTTTTCAGGTGGATCAAAAGGGTCTGAGAATATCGGAGGGTTGTATGATCTTGTATTATCTGGAAAAGGAGCTCTGAAAGCTGAATATGATGATAATGTGCTTATAAGGGAGATGGTTCCTGGATATGTTGAAGATGAAATGAGGACTGAATATATATTTGATCGCCATAGTGCTGATCTGAATCCGGTACGTGAAGTTGAAATTACTTCCAGTGGATATGCAGGCTCAATGGTAATGGTGGTCGAGGTTCTCAAAGATGTATCCAGGCGAACATCTGTTCCACCTGGAAATATTTACAGTAATCTGCATATATGGGCATGGAATGGTTGTGTTGTCGAGGATATGATACACAATCCCATAATTCATTTTTCGGTAAAGAAATCATGGTTGACTGAATATGATATCCAGCCGGATGAGATTTATCTTCTTGAATATCATCCGACCTCTGAAACATGGCAACAGGCCCACACCGTTTATGCAGAGGAATGTGAGAACTATTACCATTTCCATGCAGCTGCCTTCAGGTTATCCTATTATGCCATTGTATCCATAGATGAAGATATATATACAGAGGAAAATGTTGAAATCAATACTGAAAAAACCACTCCAGACTATGAAACAATAGATCCGGTCATTGAGGATGATAGTCAATCAGAGAACCTGGAGATACGTGCAGTGGTCGGGTCACTGGGATTGGGAACAATTATATTTCTGACATTGCTGTCAATGCTTTCCACCATAGCTGTTTATGGATATGCCTATAAAAATATGGAATGAAACCGATTAAAAAAATGAATGCCAACTGACTTATCTGTTTAATCAGATGTGTTGGGGATCAAAGCCAGTCCTGCTTCTATTTTTGCTGCTGTTGATGCAGAGATTCCGACAGGAAGTTCGTTATCGCTGTATCCTGTGTGCTTCCTTGAACCTTTGCAACCAACTGAAATAGTCAGCCCTTTGTGTACAGGCAGAACCGTACAGTCAGCACAGATTGAGGCAGCTCCAATAGTATTGATGTTTACTCTTTCACCTGTATAATATGAATATGCCTGTACAACTTTCATTGTTTTTTCAGGGGTCAGATAGAGGATCATTACATCAAAATATCCATTGTTAGTATGAAGTGGCTCTATTTTGATCGGGTATGCAGAAGTATCCTTTCTGGGCAGGGACTCTGCAGCCATCTGTGCAATATCTTTGCTGACGTATCTGCCGGATTTGAAATAATATTTGGATGGCACCTGATCATCTGCTCCAAGAATATATGATCCAACCCCGCACCTCTGATCAGATATCTGAAATGATTCACCATAACGTGCATTTAGAACGAGTTCACAGAAAAGTTTCTCTGATTGAGATCCTATGCTATCCCTGTCGTTAAGAGTTATACATACAGGTTCTCCACCGGTCATCAGATTAGCAAGGCATAAAAATTCGTTACTGTTCATTTTTGATCTCCTGTTTAATTCTGCCTGCCTCCAGATGGGCATTTCTGGTAGGCTCCGGGAGTTTGTATCCACGAAGGCAGTTTCTAACTATTGTAAGGGAAGTTTTAATAGATACTCTGTGACCCGGAGCGATTACAATCGGGTTGCTTCGTTTTGATGATTTGAGGTACCATCCAACCTGTATTCTATTATACATCAGCGCTTTTGCATCACTTACATATTCTGGCTCATCTGAAACACCGCAAAGGATATTCTTTGCAATTCCTATGGTAGGTATATCCATAGACACTCCGATATGTGTAGCAAGACCTGCAGTACGTGGATGATTGATGCCACAGCCGTCGATCATAAGTATATCCGGAATGTTTTTTAGTTGAAGAACCGCATTGATCATTGGAGCTGCCTCCCTGAATGAAAGGAATGTTGGAATGTAGGGGAAAGCTACAGGTTCAATCACGGACGCTTTTTCAATAATTTCCATGGTTTTGTAGTCCATAACAACAACAGAACATATGATCGAATCTTTGATCAATGCACAATCAACTCCCCCTATTAACTGCAGTTTATCAAAAAGATCTTCAATAGTAACCTGTTTTGAGATTTCCTGCTGTATTCTGATCAGTGAATCTCTTTCATATGATTCCGGATATATTAACTGGAGTTTGTCAAGCCTGTTCAATCGTTGCCCTCACTGTAATGAATACCGGTCCTCTGATATCTATTCTCTTTTTAATCCCTGTAATATACCGATGTACCAGGGAATCTATCCTGATATTGATCTCCGAGGGTACCTTGACAATACGAACTCTTGTTTCCACTTCTCCATCACCGTTCTCCACAGCTTCCTCGATATCCCTTACAGCTTTTGCTGCAAAAGCGTCAATAAATCTGATTCCGGTACATGAAGCATTGTTTTCAAAGGCTGTGGCCCATTTTTTGGAACGTGGCAGACCCAGTATATCGTTCTCAAAGACAACAATTTCATTAAATGCAGCAGGTCCGCAAAGTTTTGTATTATCCTCCGGTTCTGTAACATACACTGCTACTCTTTTATCATCAATTGACCCCTCCCAGACCTGAAATTTACATGGGCTTTGTGCTTCTCCATGTTCCTGACAGGTATGTACCAGTGAGTGCAATATCTGTTCACCCTCAGGAGTAAGAGGTACTTTGTCCACATATATCAGCTTTGCAATCTCGCTATCTTTCATATTCCAGCTGGAATACTGTGGCATCTGGGGATATGAAAGTGATCTCACATCATTTCCATTGTGAAGTATCATTGCAATTCTTTCTACGCCCAGCCCCAGATTCATCACTGGATAGGGGATGTCATACATACAAAGAGCAGTAGGCGAATATATCCCAAAAGTTGCAATTTCAATCCACCCGTCACTATACTTGGTACTGGAGTTCTCAAGTTCCGGGTGATATGCAAATACTTCAGTCTGCGTATCAGGGATATAATACTTACTTCGCTTCTCATCCGGCACAAACTTGAACTTTTCGAAACCAAACTGGGAGAGCAGACCCTCAGCTACAGCTTTTCCAATATCGGCATTGATATTTTCATCCATGATCACACACGATGCAGAATGATAGGTTATAAGCCTTGAAGGATCCTCCTGCTGTTCCCTCCTGAAACACCGGTCAATGGAAAACAGTTTCAAAGGTGGTTTTTGTCTCTCTGCCATTGACGCAAGTGAAATGAACCAGCCGGATGTCATATGGCTTCTGAGGGTACGGGTTGTAGGTTCAGGGGCCAGTTCTTTAAATTCCGGAAATACCTGATCGATCATCTCAGCAACCTTTGAGTCAGATACATTAAGACCCTTAGAGACCTCATGTATCAGGTCATCACCTTCAATCTCACCTCTTTTATATCTGTGAAGTATCGATCTGATAAGTTCTATATCCTGATCATCCACGGGTCCCAGTATTGTTTGGATATTTTTTACTTTTCTGTCAGAAATGCCTACGTTTGGTCTTGGAAGACCTGCAAGATAGAAACATCGGTCAAGTACTGCCAGTGCCTCATGACCAAACTGTTTGTGAACATCCTTTTCATCAACAATTAGAGGATTCATTATTTCATCAAAGCCCATTCGCATGTAGGCTTCCCTCAGCCTGTAAATGGTATCGTACACAGGATGAGGCTTGCCGTATCCCATTGTGGTACGGGGATACTGTTCATTTAGACCCGGCCTTTTAATAAGTTCAGTGCTTTTTCTCCAGGCAGAATCAAAATCCTGTCGGCTGAGTTCCCTGGTTTTCCCAGGATCAAATTTCATGATATTGCCTCTGTAATGCAGATTCAAATCTTTTCATGGATTCTTCTAATTTTTGTTGTCCCAGTGCATTTGTAATATCCCCTGATGTACGCTCAATCAGTGGACGTATCCTGTCTGTCTTATGTCTGAGTCCTTTTACGATTACATCAGGATAATCAAACATGATCAAAACTGAATATATATCTTCCATTAAACTTAGATAAATCTCGCTTTTCTGTGCATTACCTCCCCGTATCATGGATAATATATGTCTTCTGAGTTCACCGGGAATATCTGCCAGCCCGTTAAGGTATGCTGCATAACTGACATTGAGCTCTTCGGGAGAAGGTACTGTATTCAGGTCTGCTTTTTCATATATCAGTCTATAGAGAATACTGCATTCCACGAATTCCTGCTGGGCATGTTCTACAAATCCTCCATAATAAATATCAGGATAGGATGTAAGTTTCTGGTCAATTGAAGCCAGTAACTGACGTGATTCATTGATCTGGGAGAGGGTTATGGTCGGCTCTTTTCTGTGAATTGCAAATATTGCTTTTCTGCAGTTTCGGACAACCTTGCGAGACATTGATATTGTACTATCGCGAGCATTTTCTTTTGCGTCCAGCTCTTTGAGGATCTGGTTTATTATTTCACGGTTCATTATATACGAAGAATATTTATAGGGTATATATAAGGGTACATATAGTTCTGGTTACTTCTTTCATCTGGAAGACCTTAACTCTGATATAGAATCCGATGGAAAACAGTTATGCAACTTTATATGCGTTCCAGCTATGCTTAGATAATCAGAAATACCTTTATGTAAATCTAAAAAAATGGACAGGACAGTTCTGATCATCTGTGCGCACGTATAATGAGATATATCCCGGGTAATGAACGATTTTCAGTCATCATCAACTGGTATTGTTTCAAGCTGGCTTGCTACATTCCATATGAGCGTTCTGGTATGTAATGGAATGTTTGGATCATTACTAAGATCTTCAAGTATTGATATACTGGATGCAGCCCTCATGAACAGGGGATCATTTTCATTATTCAGTATTTTCAGAACTTCGTTTGCGGATCGTCTTATATTACGTGGAACTGAGTTATCGTTTGCTATGTGTTCCAGGACCTGTGTGGATTGTTTTATAACTTCTTCAACATCATCTGTCATATAGATCACCTTAAAATAACTGTAGAGTAGAAAATAAGATTACTTAAAGCATATTTAAATAAGTATATGATATAAAAATACTTTTGTTTAGATCTTGATTATGGTATGTTTTATGTATACTCATTAAGGAGGAAATGACTTTGGTAAATCCTGAAGAAGAACAAGAAAATATCAAGAAAATATCCAGACTGCTGGAAATGGGCGCAACAATGCTTGCACAACATTGTGAAGGTTGTGGTGCACCAATGTTTAGGTACAGTGGGCAGGTTGTATGTCCTGTCTGCGATGTTGAGATGAAAAGTGATTCTCCCAGAAGGGATCATGTATCTGAAACTTCACAGCAGTCCCCTATACCTGACAATAAAGGGGAAAGGGCTGTAAGAAGTCAAGAACC
The DNA here is from genome assembly GCA_007127385.1 of Methanosalsum sp. Classification (GTDB taxonomy): domain Archaea; phylum Halobacteriota; class Methanosarcinia; order Methanosarcinales; family Methanosarcinaceae; genus Methanosalsum. Next base: position 1,004 of record SKZM01000019.1, on the reverse strand, counting down.
CATATCTGCTCCAGAAGATCCACCTTCCAGATCAGGTGCTATATCACATAATAGATCCGGTACCGGGGATGAAATAGATCGGGCTGCAGATCTGATTGCAGAAAAGATCCTGGATATCAGTTCTAGCCTTCAGAATGAAAATGATCCAAGAAGACTGCAGGAGAGCTTTGAATTGATTGAAAAGGGACTGGTTCTGTTTGAAAAAATGGAGAGGTTCAGATAAAGGCGTGGCAGTTAATCTGTCTGCCCTTCAAGGCCTATATTCCGGTTTTCATTTTGGGGATATGTTTCAGGCCTTGTAATCGCTCTCCAGAACTTCTCTGATCCTTTGAGCCGTTTTTGGACCTATCAACTGAACTTTCATCAGCTCTTCTTTACTGGCCCGGATCACATTTTCCACAGTACTAAAATGTAACAGGAGATTCCTGGCTGCCTTTGGACCGATATCGGGAATTGCCGAGATGATATATTCCTGTTGCTGTGAAAGGGAACGGGCCGATTTCTTTCCATGCATGTTCACTTCCCGTTTCAGGTCGGTCTGCTCACGCTTTGCAAGCAGGTGGATCAGAGATGCACTATCCTCCGGATCACGTGTATAAAATACCGAAACCCCAAAATCCAGAGATATGGAAGCAATTGTTCCATGTATTGCATTGGGATTGATCTTGCGGGATGTAAATAATCCTTCACCTTCGATTATGAGTACTGGCCTTGAATATACCCGGGCAAGGTTTGAAACCTGTTCAAAAAGAGTTCGGTCGACCAGTGAACTGACAAAATCAGTTGCATCCTTTCGCTCAATTCCGCATCTGTCACTTACAAGATAGTCTCCCACTTCAAGTGTTTTTATTTCAAGGACTGTATTCAACCGGTCAAGTGATCGCAGAACAGTGCTTCTTCCCTCTCTCTGATCTGCTATTACTTGAATTTGATCAGATTGTTTGTCAAATTCACAAAGATGACACTGCCCGACCTTATCTGCAGTATTGCCTTCAACCGTATAT
>SKZM01000108.1 GCA_007127385.1 Methanosalsum sp. | reverse complement strand
AAGTGAAGCAGTTGAGGATGCAGCAATGAATGATAATACTAAGTACACTCTTGGTAGTGTCTTGAATCATGTGATGCTCCACCAGACAATTATTGGTCTTGAAGCCCAAAAACAGATGGCAATGGCTGAAGACTACCCGGACATCATCATTGGATGCTGTGGTGGCGGCAGCAATCTTGCAGGTATCAGCTTTCCGTTTATCAAAGATAAGCTGGACGGAAAGAGCGATGTGAAGGTAGTTGCTTCAGAACCATCTGCATGTCCAACCCTCACAAAAGGACAGTTCAGGTATGATTTCGGAGATACTGCTGAAACCACACCTTTGCTTAAAATGTATACACTTGGCCATGAGTTCATACCCCCTGCGATCCATGCAGGCGGACTGAGATATCATGGTGATTCCCCAATCGTAAGCAAACTTGTTGATGAGGGGCTTATAGAGGCGATTTCATATCATCAGATTGAGATTTTCGATGCAGCAATAATGTTTGCAAGGACTGAAGGTATAGCACCAGCTCCTGAAGCATCACATGCAATAAAAGCTGCTATAGATGAAGCTGTCAGGTGCAGGAAGACCGGTGAAGAGAAAACGATTCTGTTCAATCTGAGTGGGCATGGACACTTTGATATGTCTTCCTATGATAGATACTTCTCAAAAAAGCTCAGCGATGACTGAAATAATTAAACGGACTGAAAATTTCCATTCAGGTCAAAATGCAGCCATTTGCTGGCTACATTTTTAACATATTTTTTTACAGATATTTGCTTGAGTAATTGCTATATGCCCTTATATATTCGGCGTGTGCCCATATAAGAGGAAATGTTATGTATGCAAGTCCATCTTTCCACTTTGGATGTTCTCTGGCCTGCTTTATCATTTCCAGTTTACTGTCTCTTAAGATACTTGCATTGGTGTAGTCCTCAAGCCACATTTCAAACCTTTCGATAGTGGAGACATGTTCTGGAAGGTGATAGTTATGTGCAATGTCCACAATCCAGCTGAGATAGAGCTCGGCCCTGTCATGATTGTCCACATCCACATAATGGCTTGCCATCTGGCATGTAAAATGGCACCATGGACCATACCCTCCGTTATTTCTGTTCCATAGCTCAGGATAACGGTTCATTCCGCCAATCTCTTTGTCCCAGAGGTTTTCATGAATGCGCTTGACAGTTGATATATTTTTAATATCATTCTCATCGATCAGACCAAAATAGGCCGGTGCATGTTCGACTACATCAACATCTATTACATTTGATGCAAAAGAATCATATCCGATGGGCTTACTGCTCTTATCCTTTACCCGGATACATTTTATAAATGATCGTCTGCGTGGGCTGTACAGTCTGGTGAGAATTGCTTCTTTTATTTTCTCAGCTTCATCATGCCATCCGGAAACATCTTTTCCAATAGCTTCTCCCATTTCAACTGCAGCAAAAATACCTGCACAGCACGCCGAGTTTGCATATATTTCAAATCCATGTTCGTATGCAGGGAACTCATGAATACTGTTGATTGTATGAACAAGGTCAACCTCTTCGTTCTTGTTTGCAAGTATGAAATCTACAGCTTTTTCGACTGTGGACCAGTGCTTCTCTATAAATTCCCTGTCAGCCATTTCTTCAAAGAAGGATCCTCCGCTGCTTTTGAAGTATTTGCCAAGTGAATAGAGCACAAGTCCTGTTCCATCTATCTGAAGTTCTTTGTAACTGGCATCATTACCTTCAACATCGTATCTTTGTGAAAATTCACCTACAGGCTTTTGTGCATTTAAAATAAATTCCAATCCCAGTTTAGCCTGGTTCATCAGCCCGGCAGAAATTGCTCCCATTATAGCAACTGAGTGATCCCTGGGGTATATGAACGGATATCTGGTACCAGGGGGGCTGGCATAAAATCCACCATTTGGGTGCTGGTTTTGTTTTAGTATTTTTACACTTTCCTCGTAGAGTTTATGCGCTTTTGGTAAATTCAAAAAGAACCCTCCTTAATTATCGATTTTTTCCATTTTGTATACATAGTATCCCTTTTCAAGATACCTGTCAACTTCCTCTTTGGTCATACCTGCTTTTTCCATTGCCTTCTCGTTGTAGACATATTCATCAGTAAAAGGGGATTTTGATCCTACATTTAGGAGTTTTATGCCGGTGATCTCAGCTCGACGATAACTATACCAGTGGTGAAGAACTCCCAGAATATTTGTAAGAGCTGGATATTCCCATCCTCTGTCAGAGATATCTCTTTTATGGTTTGAATACTCAATAATTTTCTTAAACTCTTCAGGTTCTCCAAACATATCCATAAACTCTACAAGATCTGTTGTACAGGGAGAAATTGGAATATAATTTATATCATCCTCCCTGGCACCTTCGATTCCACCTCCTTCAATATCCCCCAGTCTTCTGGCGATATCTTCAAGCCACTCCAGTGTTTTTTCAGAACCTATGATATTCACCATTTCAACAATGCCAAGCAAAAATGCTTTTGGTAACATATTTTCCAACCTGATCATTATATAACCCCATAATTAGTTTCATTTTATCTTATTTACTACTATCTAATAGAACTTTTTTCAGCGATAGATTCCATCCCACAGGACCAATTCCCTCTGAATATTTCATCCCCGGCTCTTTTATTTCAGGATCATGTATTCCACCAGGTTTCTGGACAAGTACAGGTATATCTACAGCATGCAGCATTGGAAGGTCATTAAGGCTGTCCCCTAACCCAATGGTTCTTAATGATCCATATTCCTGTTCATATATCTGGCTGAGGATTTTCACTGCTTTACCCTTATCATTATTTCCCATCAGGTGCCAGAATCTGCCACCTTTTGTATAGCTGAGTCCACTGGATTTTATCATTGAAATCATCTTTTCAATAAGTTCCTGTAGCTCTTCTTGCGTATAACCTTCATTTACAATTGTAAAGGCTTCATCGTATTCCCGTTTACCTGCCAGTTTGGCAGATTCCAGATCAAGGCCTGTAATTTCACTTATTTCTGATGGAGTGAGGTCCCCAAAACCTACAATTTTAAGGCCAAGCTTAGATCTTATCCCATCAAGAACCTTTCTTATTGAATGATACTTTGTGCCAAGCTCAATAATATGGTAATTCCCAGATATGAGGTCATACTTGTAATCGACATTGAAATAATTCAGGGGAATAAATATCGCTCCCCCGTTTTCTGCTATAAACGGATGAGTCAATCCCATTTCTTTTGTATAGATCTCTATTTCAGCCCTTGTTTTGCTTGTACAGAATATCAGAGGGATTTCCCTACTTTTCAGTAAAGAAAGCGCCTCCTCTGCAGGCTTGTAGGAATAGGTATCATGATCTATCAGTGTTCCGTCCATATCAGTAAATACAATATATTTCATGTTCATTTCCCCTCGATTTCTTTCTTTGGTGCCGGAAGATCCTTCTTATATACCACTGTGCGGTATGGGAATGGGATTTCTACACCTTCAGAGTCAAATCTCTTTTTGATCGACTCTCTTAGTTCACATCCGGTACCATAGGCATTTGAACGGTCTGCAATCCAGACAAAAAGCTTGAGCTTTACGGCAAAATCCCCCAGTTCAGTAACAAGAACTGACATTTCATCTCCCATTTTGAATGATTGCTTAATCAGGGTTAGCTGATCAGCTGTCATTACCGTGGGATGTTTCTTTGCTTCTTCCAGCATCAATTTCCTGGCAAGGTCAATATCTGAGTCATAGCTAATTCCCACCTCAACAGGCCAGAGCACAGTTGGATCTTCAATGGACCAGTTTATTATTGCTTCATCACTTATAATGTGGTTTGGGATGTACAGGCGACGGTTATCCCATGTTGTGACCACAGTATATCCCAGTGTAATGTCTGCCACTCTCCCATATTCATTCCTGATAGTTACAAGGTCTCCCACCCGGAATGGCCTGAATGTTGCCAGTGCAATCCCTGCGATAATGTTTGAGAGGGTGTTCTGTGCAGCCAGACCTACAACAATTCCTGCAAATCCTGCACCTGCAAAAAGGGCTATTGAAATGTTTCTCAGTACAGGAATGATCATTATAATGGTAATAATACCACCCAGATATATCAGGGCAATGATTATTCTTCTTACAAATGCATAGACGGTTTCATCAATTTCCATCTTCTTGCTGACCACTCTGAAATATGCATGCAACATGCGGTTGACCAGATTGGCAGCAACAATTGTAATCACTATTATAAAGATGATCGCGAAAAAATTCGCAAGGTCCCATGTAAGCCATGAAGGCAGAAGATTTATGCTATCCATGCTGGTATACCTGTGATTAATTTTTATTAATGTTATAGAGACTACTAGTTATAGATTGTTTACTGATTATAAATAGTTTTAACTAATGTGTTCTGTGTCCTTAAATGTGGAATATTTTAGTTAAAATCAGATAAATGAATATAGCTTCATGAATAGACTCTATGATCGCAATTTATTTACCAGCCTGAATCAATTGAATGCAGCAATCATATGAATATAAATAATCTGAATCTTCCAGAAAAAGTTAAAAAATTCTATACAGATGCAGGAATTGTTGATTTATATCCACCTCAAAGAGAAGCTGTTGGTAAAGGTTTGCTTGATGGGGAAAATATAGTTGCGGCCATTCCAACTGCTTCAGGAAAGACACTTCTTGCAGAGCTTTGCATGCTAAAATCCATAGAAGAGGGTGGAAAATGCCTCTATATAGTCCCCCTGAAAGCACTTGCATCAGAAAAGTATTCCAGATTCCGTGAATTTGAATCTCTGGGAATAAAGGTGGGAATAGCTACAGGGGACCTTGATTCCAGAGAAGAATGGCTTGGTAACAATAATATAATCATTGCAACTTCTGAAAAGGCAGATTCTCTGCTCAGGAATGAAACATCGTGGATGAAAGAGATCAATACAGTTGTTGCAGATGAAGTGCATCTATTAAATTCTGTTAACAGGGGTCCAACGCTTGAAATTACCCTGGCAAAACTGATACATCTAAATCCCGTTTCCCAGATTATTGCGTTATCTGCTACGATCGGAAATCCGGAAGACATTGCCGGATGGTTAGGTGCCAGGCTTGTGGTAAGTGAATGGAGACCAACGGATCTCTATGAGGGTGTTCTACTGGATGGAGTCCTGCATATTGGAAACATAAAAAAGGACATTCCGGAAGAATCTCGTGATGATGCAATAAACCTGGTTATTGATACTGTAAAGGATAAAGGGCAATGTCTTGTCTTTGAAAGCAGCCGGAGGAACTGCATGGGATTTGCAAAAAAAGCCGGTAAATGGGTCTCAAATATAGTTGATGAACATGATGCTATTCAGCTGAAGTCACTGTCACAGGAAATAGGTGAGGCAGGTGAAACTGAAATTGCAGATGTCCTTTCCCGATGTGTTGTGCAGGGTGTTGCATTTCATCATGCAGGACTAAATTCTGAACACAGGAGAATGGTGGAGGACGGATTTCGCAAAAATTTGATAAAAATGATATCCAGTACACCTACACTGGCAGCAGGACTCAATCTTCCTGCAAGAAGGGTGATCATCAGAAGCTATAAGCGGTATGATCCAAACTTTGGTATGAAACCTATTCCTGTTCTTGAGTATAAGCAAATGGCCGGAAGAGCTGGTAGACCTCATCTGGATCCTTATGGAGAATCTGTGCTCATTGCACGCTCCCATGATGAATTTATGGATATTATGGATAACTATGTGAATGCAGATCCTGAAGATATATGGTCAAAGCTGGGTACAGAGAATGCGCTACGAACTCATGTTCTATCCACTATTGTAAATGGATTTGCATATACTTACAGAGGGCTGATGGATTTTGTGAAAATGACATTTTTTGCTTACCAGAAAGAGGCTTCTGATCTGCATGATGTTATTGAGGAATGTGTTCGATTCCTGATTGATAATGAAATGATCATTTCTGATTCAACTGATATTTTACCGGACTCGGCTTTCAAACCTACTTCCACCGGGAAACTGATATCCATGCTATATATTGACCCCTTATCCGGATCTCTGATTATGGATGGGGTCAGAAAAGCTGGTTATTTTGAAGATATTACAATGATGCACCTGATATGCAGTACTCCTGATATGAAAAATCTTTATATGCGTTCATCAGACTATGAAAATGTAAACATGTATGTGCTCCAGAATAAGGATAAGTTCATATCTATGCCCAGCCCATTTAAAATGATTGAGTATGAATGGTTCCTTGGTGAGGTGAAAACTGCTCTTCTTCTCTTAGACTGGATAAATGAGGTACCTGCCGATGATATATGTAAAAAATATGGTATTGGGGAAGGTGATATACGAATGTTTTCGGAGACCGCTGTGTGGCTTATGCATGCAACTTCAAGACTTTCAGGATTACTTAAGTTATCAGAAGCTGCTGAAAAATCAAAAGAGCTTGAGAAAAGACTGAGTTATGGAATAAATCCTGAACTGGTAAATATTGTGGCACTTAAAGGAATAGGAAGAGTACGTGCACGTAAAATTTATGAAAACGGATACATGTCAATTGATGATCTGAAAAAAGCAGATCCATTGAAACTTTCAAAGATACTTGGATCAAAAATTTCACAGAAAATATTCAAACAGCTTGATATTGATGTGGATATAAGTGAAATAAAAGAGAAAGGCTCAGATACAGTACCGGGACCCGAAAGATCACAAAAAACAATAAGTGACTTTACATAATATATTCATATAACAAATGACAATACGAAACGGTATATATTTTTAAGGAATGATCTCAATGCTATACAATAAACTGCAGGATATCAGTGAGGAGGAGATAAATAGCCTGCTTAATCGCGGCGGTGAGCTGACCGAAGTTAAGAGCCAGGTAGAACCTATACTGACTGATATTAGAAACAGGGGTGACTCTGCCCTCAATTTTTATACAAAGAAGTTTGATGGCGCAGATATAGAACAGTTCGAAATAAGTCCCGATGAGATAGAAAAAGCCTTTCACAAGATCGATGAAACCCTGATACAGAATCTCAAAAAAGCAGCAGAGAACATAAGGAAATTCCATTCAGCACAATTACCTGAGAAAATATGGTTTATTGAAATTGAACCTGGTGTAGAGCTCGGACAGAAATTCAGTCCTCTTGAAAACGTTGGTGCGTATGTTCCAGGCGGCAGAGCCTCCTATCCATCGACTGCACTGATGACTATAATTCCTGCAAAAGTCGCTGGTGTCAAAAATGTGATCATGTGTACTCCACCCGGGGCTGACGGCACTGTCAACCCTCTGACACTGGCTGCTGCAAAGATTGCAGGTGCCGATCATGTATACAGGGTTGGTGGAGTGCAGGCAATTGGAGCAATGGCCTATGGTACTGAGACAATCAGAAAAGTTGATAAGATCGTTGGCCCTGGAAATGTATACGTTACTACAGCTAAAATGCTTGTAAGGGATAAAACGGAAATAGATTTTCCTGCAGGTCCCAGTGAAGTATTGATCATTGCAGATGAATCTGCAGATGCAAGAATGGTAGCTTCGGATATTATTGCACAGTCAGAACATGATCCACAAGCAGTTTCTGTCCTGATTACAACATCTGATATACTTGCAAAAGAGGTTAAAGATGAGGTAATGAGGCAATCTGGTATTGCAAAAAGACATGAGATAATAGAAAAGGCGCTGGAGAATTCTGCGATTCTGATCACTGATACTATCCAGTCATGCATTGAGTTCTCAAACAGGTTTGCACCTGAGCATCTGGAAATTGTAGTTTCAGATCCTGAAACTGTCCTGGAGGGAATTGAGAATGCAGGATCTGTTTTTGTTGGCAGTTATACGCCTGTCTCTGCCGGGGATTATGCATCTGGAACCAATCATGTACTTCCAACGGCTGGCTATGCAAAGATCTATTCCGGCCTTAATATCAATCATTTT
>SKZM01000235.1 GCA_007127385.1 Methanosalsum sp. | reverse complement strand
CCAGATATGATCTCCCAGTACCTTTCTTGCAGCATCGATAACCACGTGGGTGGCTGTATGATGGGCAGCATGAGCAAACCTTCGCTCCTCATCAATCCTGATAGTGACAATATCACCCTTTCTCACATGCAGGTCATCCTCAATATTACCGGTGATATGTACGATCACCTCTCCCACCTGCTGCACATCCATAATATCCAGCAGCTGATCTTCAACCATCATGATACCATGGTCTGCAGGCTGTCCACCGCCTTCCGGATACATCAGGGTACTGTCCAGTACAATCTTATTATCGAACCTGTCCAGTACCACAGCTTCAAATTCCATACGGTAGGGATCGTCATAGAACAGTTTCTTGGTTGCAGGAAGACCGGAGAGCCTGCCTGCATACTCAACCTCCCCTTCCTCCTCTTCCCTCTCCTGGGCAGCACTGTGCCTTGATGCGACCAGGGAATAGAAATTGTCAGGAAGGGAAACTTCAACGTCCTCCTCAGCAGCGATCTCCTTTGTGATCTCCGGAGGGATGCCATGGGAATCGTATAGCTCGATCAGCTTTTCCAGAGGAATCTTCTCATCCTTCTTTCTGTAATGCTGGGCAGACTTCAGGATCATTCTCCTGCCCCTGTCAAGGGTCTCTGCGAACTTCTGTTCCTCATGGTAGAGAATATCCTCAATAACATCCAGCTTCTCTTCAAATTCAGGATATTCAGGCAGGTTCTTTATATGCATCTGCACGATCTCTGAGATCGGGATCTTTACATCCAGGTCCCTGAGCATCCTCAGTGTCCTGCGGGTCACAAGTCTGGCCAGGTATCCTGCCTTCACATTGGAAGGAATTATGCCATCACCCAGCATGAAGGTCAGACAACGGGTATGGTCCGTGATCGAGTAGACGGTCTCCACAGGCTCCATTATAGCTGCCAGCCTGTCCACAGGTATGCCGATATTGGAAGCAACCTTCTTTCGAAGCTCGAACAGGTTTGACTTCTCACTGATATCGATCATACCGGCAAGTCTTGCATTCTGGGCAAGGATATTGGAATATTCACTGTTATCCAGTTCATGTTCAATCCCTGCAAGGTCCATGATCTCGTTCACGATCTCCGGGAAGATAGCATCATAGATGGTAGGGGAGCCCTTGGAAGCCCAGACAAATCTCTCAAGCCCGTAGCCGGTATCAACAATGTAATTTTTCTCCATTACAGAATAGCGGTCACCCTTAAGTTCCACCTGTCCTGTCTTTGACTTCTGCAGGTTCATGAAGACAAGGGTTGCAACCTCAAGCCCTCCAATGAGCGCTTCAAGGCAGGGTCCTGCATTTCCACCACCTGCCCATGGCTCTTCCTTGTAGGTCACTGCAAGGGGATCAGCACCAAGGGAAGTGAGCAGTTCATCACACATTCCCACAGTCTCATCCTTCCAGTAAATTTCCTTTTTCTTTGTATTGAAGGCATGGTGTGCCATCATTTCAAAGGTTGTCAGATGCCGGCCGCTCCTGCCAACTGCATCCAGGTCAGAGAGACGGATACAGGGCTGGGAGATGGTCAGAGGATTGGCAGGTGGTGGTACCTGCCCTGAAGTTACAAACGGCTGAAAATCGGCAATTGAGGCGATTGTAAGATAAATGTCATCCCTCCACCTGGCAACAACCGGATAACGTTCAAGCCTTGTATGGTCGTGATTTTCAAAGAAATTGAGATAGTATTCTCTCATATCAGCAAGCTCAAAGGGCTTTCTGAATACCGGGTCACCTATGAAGGTATAGGGATCGCATGGTGCATCCCCGCATGTCTTTCTTTCAAGGTCGCGTGTCCAGAAATATTTACCGCATTCTGTACACTGCTTTCGGATAAAGCCATTATCAGAAAAGAATTGAAGTTGATATTCTTCCTCAAGCATGATTATTCCAACTGAGTAGATTTATTCAGGGTTTTAAGATATAGTGATTTATTCAAGAGTTAATTATTTTGTTCTATCCCCTATAATCCCAATATTTAAAAACATTGCTTAAACCGGATATCTCACCAATCCGTTTCGTTCCACAAATTTTAAGCAGCAGTAAGTAATCTGACAGAGTATGGACAAAAAAATACTGGTCACAAATGATGACGGAGTATATACAACGGGAATAAGGGCTGCATACCGCAGTGTGAAGGATCTTGGAGACGTAACTGTGGTGGCACCTGCGGTCCAGCAAAGCGGCGTTGGCAGATCCATTTCAATCTTCGAGCCCCTCAGAATCAGCAGGGCAAAAGTGGACGGAATGAATGCCTATGCAGTAGGCGGCACTCCCACAGATTCGGTGATACTTGGACTGTTTGCTGTCATGGACCAGATGCCGGATCTGATCCTGTCAGGATTCAACATTGGTGAGAATATCAGTACAGATACCATTACAACCTCAGGTACCATAGGTGCTGCACTGGAAGGTGCAAGCTACGGGATACCTGCCATTGCGGCCTCAGTCCAGGTTGTTGATGAGGGAATGAAATTCGATGATCTTCGCGACTATGATCATGATTTTGAGATGAGTGTCAGGATAGTTAACCGGATTGCAAAAAATGTACTCAGATACGGCCTTCCTGAAAATGTGGATCTTCTAAACGTCAATATACCGCATAATGTACAGGATGACTGTGAGATCGAAATTACCCGCCTGGCCCGCAAGATATTCAAAACAGAAGTTGAGGAGAGGAAGGATCCAAGGGGCAGGTCATATTACTGGATAGCAGGTGACCTGATACATGAAGAAGAGAAGGGAACCGATGTACATGCCGTCATGCAGCAGGGAAATATCTCAATTACACCCATTACACTGGATGCAACCTCTCCTGTGGATTTTTCTGTGATACAGAAATACTGCAGATAAATATCACTTATTTATCCTGATACTTATCTGCTGCCACTCATCATCAACGCCGTTTAGCTGCTCAACTGCACCTGCTATTGTACCCGAGAGTATACTCTGTACAAAATCGTTCATAACTATTTCCTTACCATCTACTGTCAGTTCAATTTCCATTTTCAAAAACTCCATTTTCATAAAATTATCTGCAGAAGGGGACACGCCTGTTTACTGCGATCCTGAGCAGTTCATGCATCTGCAGCCAGTCAGCCCCCTCAATATCCACCAGGTTATCACTGACCAGAAGGCATGGTTTGAGCTTTCCCTGGGGGGTTACCCTGAGCCTGTTGCAGGCAGCACAGAACTGTGAATTGTCAATTGGGCGCACGAATTCAACGGCTGCACCATCAATGAGATATTTTTTGCGCCTGTGCATCTTCCGGGTGATTATACTGTCTGCCCTGGATGTCAGGTACTGTTCAATGGCATCTGCATCGATCCTGTATGAAGGAATACCATTAAAGTCCATCAGTTCAATAAGCTGCAGCACCACTCCATCACCGTATCCCCGGACAAGTTCCAGCATATCCTCGATCTCAGAGTCATTGAGACCCTTTAGAAGCACCATGTTAAGCTTTACAGGAACAAGGTCAGCATCCACTGCCATATGGATTCCATCCATCACCCGCCCCAGCAGATGACTGCTGGCGTTTGTGATGTACCTGAACCGTTCAGGATCAAGGGTATCCAGACTGATATTTACCCTGTCAAGACCGGATTCCTTCAGGTCATGGGCCCGGTCTGCCAGCATGATACCATTTGTTGTTGCAGAGATGTTCTTCATCCGGGGCAGTTCTGAGATAATATCCACAAAATCGGATCTCATCAGCGGCTCCCCGCCTGAGAACTTGAGCTTGTTCACTCCATGACAGCGTGCAGCGCCTACAAGATTTAAAATGGTCTGTTTTGATATTTCATTTTCTGCATGTGCACAGCCATTTCCCTCATGATGGCAGTAAATGCAGTTCAGGTTGCACCTGTCTGTAACTGATATTCTCAGGCTTGATATGCTGCGCCCGAACGGATCCGTGAGGGGACTTGCTGTAACAGGATCATTCATTGATAATCAACCGGAAAGTAATTTTTCATTGGGTCAGATTATAGTCGCAATACTATAATATAAAATCAACCCAATTACCAATCATGACAAGAGCATTACTTATCGCAGGAACACACAGTGGAGTCGGTAAGACAACGGTAGCCATGGGAATAATGGCAGCCCTTACAAAACGCGGGCAGAAGGTCAAGCCGTACAAGGTGGGACCTGATTATATAGATCCGACACACCACAGTGTTATCTGCAGTCAGCCATCCCATAACCTGGATACGTATATGATGGGTGTTGACGGGGTCCGAACTACTTTTGCCAGGACATCCCAGGGACACGATATATCAGTTGTTGAAGGTGTCATGGGTCTCTTTGATGGTATGCAATCCACTGAGATTGCAAGTTCTGCCCATGTAGCCAAATCACTTGACCTGCCGGTGATACTTGTGATCAATGTGCATGGAATGTCCCGCAGTGCCGCAGCCCTTGCACACGGATACATGAACTATGATCCCGGTGTGCGGGTTGCAGGTGTGATACTCAACCGTGTGGGAAGTCCAAGGCATGCCCAGATGATAAAGGATGTGATGGAGGACGTTCCTGTTGTAGGCGCACTTCCAAGAAACCAGGACATTACAGTACCATCCCGCCACCTGGGACTTCACATGGCTTCAGAGAAAGAGCACAATATTGACGAACTTGCGGCCTTTATCGAGGAGAATATCGACCTGGATACACTCACAGAGATCGCAGATACTGCCCCTGACTATGAACCTGAAGCCGACATACCTGACCCGGAACCCGACCTAACTATCGGTGTTGCCATGGACAGTGCCTTCTGTTTCTATTACCAGGACATGTTCGATGCTTTTAGAAGAAATGGTGCAGAGATCCGGTTCTTCAGTCCCCTTGCAGGCGAGGTTCCTGATGTTGATGGGATCTATTTTGGAGGAGGGTACCCTGAACTCCACCTTGGTGAACTGGAAAAGTCAGAGACCACACGTGCTCTCTCAGGCCTGGCCTCGGACGGGGTGCCGATATATGGTGAATGCGGAGGATTGCTCTATCTGTGCAGCTCGTATGAGGACGGTGATACAAAGTACAGGATGGCAGATGTATTCCCTGCAGATGTGAGAATGACAAAGAAACTGCAGGCACTTGGGTATACCAGGGCCAGGGCAAAGGGAAGATACATGGACACAACCATCCTGGGCCATGAATTCCATTACTCGGTCACAGAATGTGACAGGGACTGCAGGCTTATATATGAGATGATACGCGGGAAAGGAATACAGGATGGCAGGGACGGGATTACAGAACACAGCTCTCTGGCAAGTTACATGCACGCCCATCCGGCAACATTCCCGGCAGGCAGTTTTGTTAAGCAGTGCAGGGAATACAGCCGCAAATGATCATTTATCCTGCACATCCCTGTTTTTATCCAGCAGCCACTTCTTGCGTTCATAGTAGCCAAGGGGATGGCTGATCGATTCACAGATATTATCTGCCCCATAGCAGTTACCATATGTTTTCATTGTACTGCACGAAGGAGGCTTGTACATGGTCCCTGTGGAACCTGCAATATGCTCTATCTGGTAACGGGTCTTCTCTACATCAAAATCAGGGGATATATTGAACATATTAACAACCTCATCCACCGACATTCCCACATTCAGCAGAAACGAAGTCATTGCAAATCTCATTGAATGGGCCAGGTTCGCTCCTGACCGGACCTGGGATATTGCATAGTTGATACAGGGTGGAAATGAATCAGAATCAACCTCACCTGAAATACCTGCTGCTCCGAAATGTTTTTTGCGCTCATCCAGGGCTTCCAGGATCTCAGGCAGATACTGTTCACAGGCCTGACACATCCCCTCGGGTACATCTGCAGGCAGTGAATGCTGGATCCTTGATTTTACCGCCTCCTGCAGCAATCGAGCAAATTCACGATGGGAGAGGGGTACAAAACCCCTTTTCAGCTTCCGATTAACCAGTTTCCACTCAAGGTCCTTCATTGTACTGGCAAGACTGATATAATCAGTGAAATGGAGAATAAAACCGGAGGAGGTAAACTCTGCACCTATATCAAATTCCCTGGCAAAATCCAGCAGAAAATCAGGATTCTGGCTGTTTAGAAGAAGAAAAGAGGCTTCAGCTTCCTTGAGAGCATACCTGCGTATAAGGAAATCATCCTTTATACAGGATACCAGTATTCTGGCAAAGGGATATGAGAGCAGTTCAATTACAAGAGAACTGTCGTCCAGGCTTTCAGGGGACGGTTTTTCTATTTTACCGTCCAGTGCCTGAAGTACACGATCCCTGCCTCTCAGTCTTGCCGATTCAAGCGCCCTGGACTCCATCAACCTGTCCACTGACAATCCCAGTTCATTGACATATTCTGATGCCGGAGATATGAATGGAAAGAGTGCCAGGTTGTTTTTATCCATGTAGAATACATCTCAGTCAGTCTGATTCGATCCTTGGTGCCAGAAGATAATTGGCAGTTCCTCCTCCATTGGCAATAACAAAATTGAGCTTTATCGGGAAATCACGGCCAATATTTATCTCGACCTCATTGGACTTGGATGCAGGTTTTACAATATCTCCCAGGTAATCCAGTGAGAACATTGACCTTGCATCCCCGGCCTTCATATCAATCAGCTGGTCACGGGTCATGTCAATGCGCACCTTATCGGTATCACCTTCAGCTTCCATATAGAATATCTCATCCTCAATTCCCAGAAGTATATGATCACTGATCTTCTCTGCAGCCTTTATAGCCTTTCGAAGCTCATTTCCATTGAGAATGATCTGGGCAGGAAGATCAAGCTGGGGAATGCGTGGTTCTGATCGGATGGTTGAGGGATCAAGAAGGGACAGGGTATAGGAAAATCCACCTATGAGGATCTCCATTTTCTGGGTATCCTCCCTCAGTTCCAGTTTAACAGTTTCGTTTTTCTCAGCCATACCCATGATATCATTGATCTTGGTGAGATCCATACCTACCTCAGATTCAGTTGCCTCGAATTCCTCAAATGCCCCGGATTCCAGGTTAAAACTTACCATAGCTACATTAGCCGGGTCAACTGCCTTTACCGAAATCCCATCCGGTGATATCCTGAACCTCGCCTCATCAACAAGTACAGACAGTATTTCAATGGAGTCCTTCAGAAGAGATGCGTCAATTGTTGCCTTGAACATACCGATTCTCCGTCAAATAATTTGAATTCTTACCTGATAGTATCGATCACAATATATAAAGTTCTTTATGTGATACGGGTTCCATCAGTCATATTCTCTCCATGTGTAATGACACTTTGTGCACTTGAAGAACCTGGTCTCGGATTCATCTGCAGATCGCAGTTGCCTGAGCCACCAGTATGCTATATTATTCCCGCATTCCGGGCACCTGACACTCGTTGTCGGCAGGCCTATATCAGTATCCCCTTCAAGCACTGTAACTTCACGTTCATCACGGACGGTCTTTGTTATAAGATCTTTCTCATCTGTGGTGCTCTGCTTTGTATAACCGCATTTCTTGCATTGCATTACACCATCTTTTGGATACATTATACTCTTACATTTTGGACAGAATTCCATAGATATCATCCTTTGCGTCGTCTATTATTCCGGAATGGTCAAATGCCATACCTGGCAATTCATCAATACTGAACAGGCCAGTCTCTTCTGCATCCGAACCGGCCTGCGGGATTCCCTCAGCCTCTGTGAGATAACTGACAGAGACAGTATGACCTCTGGGATCCCGGGAGGGATCTGAATATACGCCTATTAATTTAAGGATACTTACACATAGTCCGGTCTCTTCAAATGCTTCACGCACAACAGCCTCTTCCACAGTCTCTCCGATCTCTACAAAACCACCGGGCAGGGCATATTTATCTTTAAACGGGGGATTTTTTCTCTTAATAAGTACAATCTTCCTGTTTAAGATGATTACGGCATCTACGGTCAGTTTCGGAGTGATTGGGGTCATATCAACCAAAAATTAAATACAATGGCTAAGTATATAAGT
>SKZM01000238.1 GCA_007127385.1 Methanosalsum sp. | reverse complement strand
TTGAAGATTGAAATAAATTATGAAAGACCAACCGATTTAATTGAACTAAACTGTCCCGGCCGTCTGTCGCGTCAGGTACCGATATGGTTGAAAATAGACTGGGTGCTTGAGAAGATATGGGTGGTTCGGATGAACTATACCTATGCAATTCCCGCAAGGGAATATTATAATATTGTATCAAGGTTCAGCCTGCCTAATAATGTTAACGCGGTACTCCTGAAAGGCTGGATAAAGACAAACCTCATGCCACTGATAGAAGAGGCCAAACAAAACAAGAAAACGATCTGGACTGATAATGGTATTGCATGTGAGTTTAATGAAAAGGGACAGGATTGTCTGTATCATATAGGATCCAGATTGTTTGAGGTACCCTTGCTGGAAGAAGGTGGTCTCTGGAAATTTGAGGATTGGGTAAAGGACAGGCATAATATCCGTCCGGATATGACCGATCAGGAACTTATGGAACATCTGGATGAACTCCTCTATCTTGCACAGAAAAAGTGGACAATATTTGAAGACGATGATCGTGCAATGGTATATGTTCTTAAGAAAATAAGACGTCAGATGGCCGAAAAATAAATAAACAATATTTATAGATCCTTATTTGATATTTTTTCTAATTTTGCATGCAAATATTTCCTTTATACTGGGCTGTCTGAATTAATGCAACTGGCTAAATGCCAATCTACAAATACTGAGGTCCCTATATTCTGTAATGTAATCTGTAAATACTTTAAATCCGGATAAATCTTTATTTATGTATTTTTGAATTTTAAGTTTGTGATGGTTGGTAAAGATGAAAGAAACCATATTAGAGATTGAGGGGATGACCTGTGCATCATGTGCAAAAAGGATTGAGGATGCACTGAAAAAAACAGAGGGAGTATCATCTGTAAATGTCAGTCTTCCAGCGGAGAAGGCTTTTGTTGAATACGATCCGGATATTACTGATACAGTATCACTTATCAAGGCAGTTGAGAATGCCGGCTACAGTGCAACTCCTGCAGACCAGAAGGCCAGGATGATCACCGCAAACATTCATGATATGACCTGTGCATCATGTGCAAAAAGGGTTGAAAATGTACTATCCTCTCTTCCTGGAGTTCACGAGGCAAATGTAAACTTTGCTACATCAAAGGCCACAATTTCCTATGATCCCTCTGCTGTATCCGTGGATGACATGAAAAGGGCAGTTGATGATACAGGATACAGTATGAGCTTTGAAGAAGAGGAGGAAGCCGATCCAGAGCAGCTCAAGATCAGCAAAGCAGCACGAAAGATGTGGATTGCAGCATCTTCAGCCAGTGCCATTATGGTTCTAATGACCATCCACATGTTCTTTGTCCCCATACCAGGCTATTTTTTTATCACTGCAGTACTTGCAATTCCCTCAGTTTTCATAGCCGGTGCAGATACTCACAGGGCCACATGGAAAGCACTGAAGCATAAGACAGCCAATATGGATACCCTGATCACCATGGGATCCCTGATCCCCTATTTCCTGAGCATGCTCGGGTTCTGGTTCCCTGTAACCACTTTCGTGGAAATGGCAGCTACCATCATGGCACTTCATCTTGTAGGTAGATATCTTGAGACTAAAGCAAAGGGCAGGGCATCCCAGGCTATAAAGAAACTGATCGCCATGGAAGCGAAAAATGCCCGTATAATCGAAGATGGTGATGAAAAGGAGGTTCCTGTAAAAGAGCTGAAGATCGGTGATATTATGCTGATAAAACCCGGAGAAAAGATCCCTACTGATGGTGTGGTGGTTTCCGGGAGCAGCACAGTTGATGAATCCATGGCTACCGGGGAATCGATGCCAGTTGAAAGAAGAGACGGTGATGAGGTCATAGGATCAACGATCAACCAGCAAGGTTCTCTTCGTGTAAGGGTTACAAAGGTTGGAAAGGATACTTTTCTCTCCCAGGTCATATCAATGGTTGAACAGGCACAGGGTTCAAAGGTCCCGATCCAGGAATTTGCAGATAAGGTGACTGGATACTTTGTACCTGCTGTCATTATTATTGCAATAGCTGCATCGATCTCATGGATGCTGTTTCCTGACTTTCATATTTCGATTGTCGAATACTTCAGTTTTCCCTGGAGCAATACTGATGTTCCTCTTTTCACACTTGCAATCCTTGCCACAACTGCAGTACTTGTAATTTCCTGTCCATGTGCCCTTGGTCTGGCAACTCCCACAGCCCTCATGGTTGGAAGCGGGAGAGGAGCAGAGCGTGGGATCCTGATCCGCAGTGGGGAGGCAATACAGACCATGAAGGACGTAAAGGTCATTGCTTTTGATAAGACCGGAACCATAACTGAAGGTACACCAAAGGTAACTGATGTCCTGGCTTCAGATTCCTCTTCAAGTGAAGAGGTGCTGTTATATGCAGCAAGCCTGGAATCTGTATCTGAACACCCACTGGCATCTGCCATAATACAAAAGGCAGAGGATGCCGGGGTAAGCCGCAAAGATGTGCAGGATTTTGAATCCATAACCGGCAAGGGTGTAAAGGGTCATATCGGTGACCATGAGATCATTGTGGGAAACCGCAAGATCCTTTCTATGTTTAATATCGATTATCAGGAGTTTGCAGGCCGGATGGATGAACTTGAACTGGCTGCCAGAACCGTTGTACTGGTGGTAATGGATGGGAATGTTATCGGTATCCTTGCAATTGCAGATACTCTGAAAGAAGATTCTGCTCATGCAATAAAAGCAATTGAAAACATGGGTATAAAAACGGCGATGATCACAGGGGATAACCGGAGAACTGCAGAGGCGGTTGCAGAAATGGTTGGTATAAGTCATGTGATCTCTGATGTACTGCCAGGGGGAAAGGTGGATGAAATCAAGAAATTGCAGTCTGAATATGGTATGGTGGCAATGGTTGGTGATGGGATAAATGATGCACCTGCACTCAAACAGGCTAATGTGGGCATTGCCATTGGTACAGGTACAGATATAGCAATAGAGTCTGCTGATATCACGCTTGTAAGTGGAGATCTGAAATCTGTTGTTTCAGCTATCAAATTATCAAGGTCAACATTTAGAAAGATAAGGGAAAACTATTTCTGGGCCTGGATATACAATGCAGTGGCCATACCTGCAGCATTTCTGGGACTGTTGCATCCAATGATCGGAGCAGCTGCAATGGCAATCAGTTCACTGACTGTTGTACTCAACTCACTGAGGCTCAAACGGACGGATATTGACCTGGATTGAGGTATCTTTGCGGTCCATATTGTCCGGTAACCTATATTAAGTATCAGATAGTAATATTATATTGTATATTAGATTGATATTTTTATTTTGTATCAGAATAGCTTTTTCATTTAGGGGGAATTTGTAAATGTACAGGATGATGGAATTTTATGGAGTTGGTCCAGGCTTCATGCTGTTATGGATGTTACTCTGGTTACTGTTGATTATTGGTATTGTACTGTTTATTGTCTGGCTGGTTAATAGCAGCAGAAATACCGGAAATAAAGATCTCACACCAATTGAGATTGCAAGAAGAAGGTACGCCAGGGGTGAGATCACCAGGGAAGAGTTTGAGGGGATCAAAAAGGATCTGGAGTGAGCAGTATGAAAAGCTCATGGCTGTTACCTGTGGCTGCAGTACTGATCATTGCTGGAGTGGCAGGACTAATATATATTTCGTCCACGATTTATTCAGATTACCCCGGATACCAGGACAGGCCACATCTTCCCGATGGATACATACCGACTGATTTTGAATCCAATGGTGAGCGAATATATTTTACAGGCCTGAATGAGACCGGTGAGAGAATTGAGTTTACAGGTGGACCCAACTGGCTCTATGTACATGGCGGAAGCTGTGTGAGCTGCCATGGAGTGGATGCCCGGGGAGGTACAGTGATGATGAGGAGTTTTGTCACAGCACCAGATATTACCTACCAGACTCTTACTCAGGGACATGACGATCATCCTACATACACTGACGAAACAATTAAAAGAGTTATTCGGGATGGAATTGATCCGGCAGGAAACCGTCTTGACTGGTTCATGCCCAGATGGCAGATGACTGATCAGGACCTGGATGACCTGATAGGGTACCTGAAAACACTTTGAAAGTCATAATATTTTTGATTATGATAAAAAAAAAGCTGGAATAAATCCAGCATCATGTTTTACTTTTTCTTCAGTGATACCATGAGCCAGCCTGAGAACAAAAGAGCCACCAGTGCAATGCCAACTCCTGCGTATGCAAGAGGCTGTGAACTGGAACTGTTCTGAATACCGGCTTCAAGATTTGAGGATATCTGGTTTACGTCCTCCTGGAGCTTGCTGTTTGCATCCTGTACTTCATTTAGCTGGTATTCAAGTTCGCTTACCCGGCTGTCATGTGAAGGATTTGCCCACAGGGTCATTGTGGTTCTGTATGCTGTGCGGTCATAGTCCAGGAGGTCACTTTCATTAAATGAGCCTGCATGGTGTGTGAATGTTGCCTCCCATGTTCCGGACTCCTCTACAGCAAAATTTCCCTGGATCTGCCACATTCCTGATTTATCAATGGTAACTGAGAATATACCGTTCTCATCGGTTTTTCCTGCCTGGCTCTGACTGTGGATATCCTGATCAGCAGGACTTGCCATATATGTACCTTCTATAGGTTCACCTCTGTACAGAAGCTGGGCTTTGAAAGTATCTCCTGATCTCAGGTTATAGGGATTTACCAGTGGGACCACATCAAACTCAATATCCGGCTTAAGATGCCAGTTTTCCTGTGTACCTGCATTGATCACGGTCTTTGCATGTTCAACTGTTAATCTGGGACTGTCAGGTCCGCCATGGGATTTTGGATTGTAGACTGAAGGCTGCCTTTCTGCAACCAGAATGTAGTCTCCGGGCTTCTCCATCACAATCTGTACAAGCCAGTAATTGTCTCTGGCTTCCGGATCAAGGGTGTAAAAACTGCCATCAGGTGTGTATATATTTATACTCCTCATATCCGTAAGGTAGAATGATTCAGGGTCATCCGGATGTCCAAAAAGAATTTTTGCATCAATTTCATGCGGGGTGTTGACAGGCATCCCTGGACTGGTATCAGTTTCTATATGCAGGTTATGTGCACACGCCAGAGGCATGATCATCAGCAGTACCAATAATGAAATTATTCCTGTTCTATATACATTCTTCATACAATTACCTCGTTTTATTATAAAACTTGATACATTTAATATATAAATAAATACTAAGTATTACAATTTGTAAAAATCGTATTAACTATATAAATACCTATCTTTTTCAGGCTGTCATACATTACCCGGAACGTCACATGAACATCCCAATCACAAAATATATGATATACATTAAACACTACATAAGTGAATGAATTTTCAGTTACTGGATGCAGACTATATACGAAAGGACAACTCACCTATAATACGTCTTTTTGGAAAGGATGACGACGGCAGAAGCATATGCTGTCATGTACCTGGTTTTGAGCCATATTTCTATGCCAGACCGTCTAAAGTAAATAACTATAATGAACTCATCAGAGCCCTTGAACAGAAATTTAACTCAATTAAGAGAGTAGAAGTCGTGGAAAAATTTGAGCCCATTGGATACCAGAAATCACGTAAAAAAATGTTGAAGATCGTAACTTATGATCCACAGAATGTACCTGAGATACGGGATGATATTGTCAGTTTTCCGGGCATAGAAGGGGTATATGAAACCGATATTCTCTTTCGAAACCGTTACCTGATCGATCAGGGCATCCACGGCATGAAATGGGTAAATGCTGACACTTCTTCTGATAATGGTCATTCCATGGAATGTGATGAAGTAGTTACCTCTACCCGGATAGGGGAGGTGGATAGGATAGACAGTGCACCTCTCAGGCACTTTGCCTTTGATATCGAATGTCTCCCTATTAATGGAGGAATGCCTGTACCTGAGGAATCTCCGGTGATCATGATCAGCCTGTCATTTGAGCCTAAATTTAGGGGCATGGAGTCTGTTGTACTACTTGGAAGAAGTCTGGATGATGCAGGTGATAGTGTTGAGGTCCTTGGGGATGAACCTGCTCTTTTGAACCGTTTCTTTGAGATATTCCGAGAGTATGATCCTGATGTTGTTACAGGCTACAATATCAATGATTTTGATATTCCCTATATTGTAGATCGGATCCGGGCACTCCAGTCTGCCGGAATCAAAATCAATTCAGCATGTGGAAGGGATGGAAGACAGCTGGATTATCGAAAAATAGGTATCAGGTCAATGGTCTCCATTACAGGAAGGGTGATTGCTGATTCACTTCCCATAATACGCCAGCAATTCAGTCTTAAGCGATATAATCTTCAGACCGTTTCCAGAGAGCTTCTCGACATGGAAAAACTGGATGTTTCACCACAGCAGATGGAAGAGTACTGGCTGGATAGCGGAGAAAAGATTCGCCGATTCATTGATTATGCTCGCAGGGACTCGGAACTTGCAATGGAACTGCTGCTTAAACTTAGATTACTCGATAAATTTGTGGCTCTGGCCCAGATCAGTGGATCTCTGCCCCAGGAGATTCTTGAAGGAGGACAGACCTCAATGGTGGAAAATCTTCTTCTGCGTGAGTTCAGGAAACAGGATTATGTACTTCCTCCAAGACCGGATGAAAAAATAGTTTCTGGCAGGAACAGGGAAAGTGAAGGTCTAAAGGGCGGGGAGGTTCTGGAGCCAAAGAAGGGTCTGCTGGAAAAAGTTGTTATACTGGACTATAAATCACTTTATCCCACTATAATGATGGCTCACAATCTTTGCTATACAACTGTTATTGACCGGGATAGGCCGGAAGGCAATACAATAAAACCACCCTCAGGTGGTGAATTTGTAAGTGCAGAGGTATTTCGTGGTATTGTACCATCCATTCTGGAGAACCTGCTAAACAGGCGTACAGAAACCAAGGATCTCATGAAGAGGGCAAAGACTGAAGATGAGTACAGGGTCTATGATGCAACCCAGCTGGCACTCAAAATACTCCTGAACAGCTTCTATGGTTATTCGGGCTATACAAGGGCAAGATTATACAGTCTGGCACTTGCCAATGCAGTTACCAGCTTTGGCAGAGAAAATATATTAAAAACCCGCAATGTGGTGGAGAATGAGATCAAAACTGTCATATTAAGAGATGGGAAAGCATATCTCAGGGAAGAGGTCACTTCCAGTGATACCGATGATGTAAATGTAGGGCTTTCTGTTGTGTATGGGGATACAGACAGTGTTTTTGTGCAATGCATCTCTGAGACCAACCTTGAACTTGAAGATGTTGAACTTATAGGAAACCGGATTGCAGGTATTGTATCCTGTTCTCTTCCTGATCCCATGGAACTGGAATTTGAATCTATTGCAGAAAGGGCGCTTTTTATTGCCAAGAAGAGGTATGCACTATGGATGTTTGAACGTTCGGGTACAGAGTGGGCTGAGAGTATCAAGGTCAAAGGCATGGAAACTGTCAGACGTGACTGGTGTGAACTCACATCCAGGACTCTCAATACAGTACTTGAGCTGATCCTCAAGCAAGGTGATGTTGAAAAAGCAATGGAATATGTTCGTGATGTTGTTGACAGGGTTCGCAATATAGACGTTGTGAATGATCCGGAGATAATTGATGATCTGGTTTTGACACGCATGTACTCAAAGAGCATGGGCAGCTACAAGAACAAACAACCTCATCTGACTGTAATCGAAAAAATGAAGAAGAGGACAGGTGCTGCACCTTCGATAGGTGAGAGGATCCCTTTTGTGATCATTGCTGGAAAAGACCTATTTGTAAATAGAGCTGAAGATCCGGATTTTGTACGTCAGAAAAACATCTCTCTGGATGTTGATTATTATATTAGAAAGCAGATATTGCCTCCTGTGAGCAGGATACTTAGTGTATTTGGTGTTGATGAAGCAGCACTGGATTATGATTCTAAACAAAAGGGACTCTTTGAATTCTCGCCGTCTTCTGAAGAAAAAGTATCAGATCAACTG
>SKZM01000100.1 GCA_007127385.1 Methanosalsum sp. | reverse complement strand
TCATTCAGGAGATAATCAACAGCTTTATCCATATTGTTGGAAGCTTTGGCTTTTAGTGAATCAGCCTCTTTTTTGCCTTCATCAATTATTTTCTCGCGTTCAGCCTTAATATCTTCCTGGGCCGATCTCAAAGAGCTGTCTGCAGATTTCTCTGCCTCGGCTTCAGCCTGCCTAAGAATTTCCCGGGCTTCAACACGTGCCTTGGATATTTTCTTATTTTTAGCTTCAGCAGCATCTTCAACCAACAGTTTTGCTTTTTCTTCCGCTTCTTTAATTTCCGATAAGATTTCAGCTTTGGCCATATGAATCCTCATTGTGATTATGGTGATATATTTAAGGTCAAAAGAACACTCCATTCCTAATGCTAACTCACATATAAGTTATTCGGTTTTGTTTCACAGCCATGTTGCTCAGAAATGTACATTCTCATTTTATGATTATATTCTAACATCTCATTGACCCATCAAAACAAAACCGTGTCAAAGTTGTGTTATTGACCATTGTCGAGCCTGTCTATTCGATATGGAAGTTCAATTTCCGGAGACAATGTATGAATATAGTTCTTCCTGAATTCCGGATCTCTCATCATACAGTATTTGGCAGAGCACTTATACGCACTATGGCCACTCATACGCTTCCAGATGTACTTAAGTTTTTCTTCACGAATATTCCCAAATGAAATAGGAGTATATGCACACGGAAGAGCATCCCCTGCAGAAGTTACATGAAGCCATCTTCTGCCAGCAAAACACCCAAATTGATCAGGACCCATAAAGTAGGGGAATGCAGTGACTCTTGGCCCATCAGTAGTGGCATTCATATCCTTCTGGAAAGACTCAAGCCGGGATACATCTTTGCTGCTTAGAACTTCATCCTCATGTTCCAGCCATCTGCCAACGGCTACGATTTCATATAAGGACAGCTCATCCATCTGCATTTCTGCAGCCATATCATAAAAATCAGGAAGGTGATCAATATTTTCCGGAGAAACCACCACAAACATATCGGTCAGGATCCCGGCGTTCTGCGAATTTTTTATACCTTCTATGGCATCCCTGTATGCACCTGTACGACCACGTATACGGTCATGTTCTTTTTCAAAAGGACTGTCCATACTGACACGCATTGCATATAACCCTGCTCTCTTAAGCTCTATGGCTTTATCCCCGGTCAGTCCAAAGCCGGATGTAAAGCATGTAGCTATAGCTTTTTGTTTATCCACATTGGACACCATATCAGCCAGGTCATCCCTCAACATCGTTTCTCCGCCATCAAATGATATGAGGTAGGAACCCAGATCTATTGACTGATCTACAGCATCATTTATCTCATCAAGTGTCAGTTCAGGGTCTGCTACTATATCTGCTGCACCACAATGTATACACCGATTTGGACAATTCATTGTTATTCCAATCGAAAATTGATCAGGGATACGCTTTTTCAGCAAAGGAGCAACCTGTGCAGCGATGACGCGTTTGAATATATCACCGGGTATCGGAGGAAGCCATGTAGAAAAAATGATCTGATCCTCATCAGCATAAACAGGTTTTTCCTCTCTGAATGTCCTGTTGATTCTTTTTATTACCGGCTTTGCCAGAGTAGCAAGTGTACCGTCTGCATCAAGCTTTACTCTTCCATCATCTGTACTGGCGTTTATTTTTAGAAGCGGACTGTCGTATACACGCATGAATTCACCTATATGTTTTTAGCAAATGAGTTTATAATACAAATTATTATTTCTGAAGGATATCCGGGGTAAGCATATCAAGAGTAATGTAATCCGTAATCTCCAGCAGTTTATCTGTAACCCGGGATGAGTTAAAATGTGCAATGTCAGATCTTGCAGAACTGACATATTCTTCCACCAAACCTACAGATCGGGATATGGCTCTTTCAGGAGACATTCTTCTTTGATAAATGGATGGAAGGGATACGGATATATTTTCTGACTCTTTACTCTGTATTATTTGTACATATTCCAGAATATCATCCACCATCTGGTAAGCAGTACCAACATTATATCCAAAGTTCCTGCATACCTCTGCAGTCTTTTCGTCAGCTCCACCCACGTAGGCCCCTATAGAGGCACTTGCAGCAAAAAGGGATGCAGTCTTTTTACGGATACATTCCATATACTCATCCACACCAAAATTTTCACTGATGCTCATGATATCCATGATCTCCCCCTCTGACATGTGCATTCCTGCACGTCCAAAATCCCTTACAGATCTTCCATCATACGAAGAAATAAGTTCAATAGCTTTGGATATTAAAAAATCCCCGCACAGGATTGCTGAGGAATAACCAAACATCCTGTGTGTAGAGGGTATTCCTCTTCGCAGGATACCTTCATCCAGAACATCATCCTGGATCAGAGACGCAGAATGTATTAGCTCAATTGCAAGTGAAGCATCTATACTGTCCTCATATCTGCCACCACATAACTGAGTGGAGAGCATAAGTATAATGGGTCGGACCATCTTTCCGCCTGATGCACACACATGCAGCACCATTTCTTTCATCTGGGCTGATATATCCAGAGAATGGATCAAATCATCCATTGCATTCTTTATTGCGATGTGTTCATCCCATTGCTCAATCTTCATTAAGCACCTTCATCATTTTAATCTAAATAAATGTTGCTGGTATTCATATTATGTCGTATATCTTGACGGACAACCAATTATGATCTTGCTTGCTTCAATATGACCATGATCCACAATGGTCCCAGTGATGGTGATATCCTGACCTTCTACCAGATTTGCAGGAACATCACCAGTATATTCAACCTGAATCTCTTCAGAACCCCCTTCATTATCCTGCAAAATAAATATTATTGTTTCTGTGCTGATATTTAGGCTACCTGCCTTTATCGACCCCATGACATTCACCGACTCACCGGGATTATGGTCTGAAGAAACAACTTCAGATACAGACTGGTAACCAGCTGAAAAGTCAACACCCCAGAGACCAATAACAGCAACTCCAATAACAAATACTATCGAAATCAAGATATTTTTATTGTTCATTTATATCTGCTCTCTTCAGCTCTTTCAATCTCATAAGCTCTTTACCAAGACCTCTCCTGACCTGAATCAGATATAGGGCATAAAGTAAGATGAACAATCCTGTAATTCCAAATGCAATATACAGAGAATTCATATACTTCCACCTGTTGAATTTATTCCATTCATTGTATGCATTGCAAACATACTATGTCCTTATTCATACTATACCTTTATTATAATATTACTGGAACAGGCCAGTTTTACCCGCAGCTATACATCATTTTGAACATAATTGTTTAATATAATTAGTCTCTAGTATATCCACATCCTATTTAAGTAAATTGAACAACACTTTTATTATCCGGATAAAATATAAATAAATCTATTATCAGATGATTTTTATGGTACAGCCACCAAAACTTATTGCATGGGAATTTACAGCAAGATGCAATCTTTCATGTGTTCACTGCCGGGGTGCATCCACTGCTTCAGAGGTACCCGGTGAACTTACAACAGAGGAAGCCCGGGAATTTGTGGATGGGATAGCTGCCTTTGGCAGTCCCATACTTATACTCAGTGGAGGGGAACCCCTTGTAAGAGAAGATGTATACGAGATTGCAAGGTACGCAACTGATAAAGGACTGAGGGTCGTGCTGGCTACAAACGGCACCCTACTGAATGAATACATAGTTAGCCGCCTTATAGAGTCAGGGATCCAGAGGATCAGTGTCAGTATAGATGGTGCAACTGCCAGTTCACATGATGAATTCAGAGGACAGGAAGGTTCATTTAAACGAGCCATAGAAGGAATTGATATTATCAAAAAGTCAGGTCTGGAATTCCAGATAAATACCACTATTACAAAAAGAAATATAAGTGAAATACCGTTTATCTTCGATTTCGCTACAGATATTGGTGCAGCAGCTCTTCATATATTTCTCCTTGTACCTACCGGCAGAGGAAAAGAGATCGAGAACGAAGAGATCCCGGCTGATGAATACGAACGTATCCTTAACTGGTTCTATGATAAACAGAAAACTTCAACGATACAGTTGAAAGCTACATGTGCTCCACACTATTTCAGAATAATGAAACAGCGCCAGAAAAGTGAGAACTTGGATCAGATAAAAAGTCGAAAAGAAAACCACCATGGATACGCAGCTATGACACGAGGTTGTCTTGGAGGTACAGGATTTTGCTTTGTATCCAGTACCGGCGGCATTTATACCTGTGGATATCTTCCTGAGATGGCCGGATCTATTAAAGAAAACAGTTTTCAGGATATCTGGGAAAATTCAAAGATATTCAATGATCTTCGGGATCCTGATAATTTAAAGGGAAAGTGTGGCAGATGTGAATACAGGTACATATGTAGCGGGTGCAGAGCACGAGCATATGCTGCAACTGGAGATTATCTTGCAGAAGAGCCTTACTGTATATATGTGCCCGGAGGAAAGGAATAAAATGATCCCGCTGGATGAAACTGATAAGAATATCCTGAATGCGATCCAGTTTGATTTCCCCCTGGATGTGAAGCCATTTGAAAAATTGGGAGAGCAGTTGGAGATTAAAGAGGAAGAGTTACTGAGAAGAATCCAAAGGCTGAATGCAGCCGGTGCGATCCGGCGTATAGGGCCAATCATCAACACAAAAAAACTGGGGGGAGTAAGTACACTGGCTGCAGTTAGTGTCCCTGAAGCAAATATCGATAAAGTTGCAGAATATATAAACCAGTATCCTGAAGTATCACACAATTACCTTCGCCCGGACAAATACAATATCTGGTTCACTGTATCTGCAGATGACGAAAACAGGCTCAATGAGATACTTGAAGATATTGAAAAAGAGACAGATTGTCCACTTATAAACCTTCCTACAGTACGATTATTTAAAATTGGAGTAATGTTTAACATCAGGTGACTACATGA
The DNA here is from genome assembly GCA_007127385.1 of Methanosalsum sp. Classification (GTDB taxonomy): domain Archaea; phylum Halobacteriota; class Methanosarcinia; order Methanosarcinales; family Methanosarcinaceae; genus Methanosalsum. The sequence continues at coordinate 3,064 of SKZM01000100.1, read as the reverse complement.
AAGACATATATATCCAGCTTCTCAGAATTACCCAGGATGGAATTCCATTTACTTCCAGACCCTTCAAAGATGCTGCAGCAGAACTAAACATCAGTGAAGAAGAAGTCGTTGATCTGATAAGAAAGATGCAGAGTGAAGGGATAATCCGAAGATTTGGAGCTTCAATAGGCCACCGTGTATTAGGAATAACTGCAAACGCAATGTGTACATGGAACGTGCCTGACGAAAGAGTGGAAGAGGTTGGAAAAATAATGGCTGGATTCAGTGAGGTCACACACTGTTATGAGAGACCAAGATATCCGGATTGGCCCTATAATCTGTTTACAATGGTCCATTCCTATACAGAAGAGGACTGCATCAGAACAGCTGAAGATATATCGAAGGCAACAGGTATCGAAGATTACAAGCTTCTGTTCAGCGAAAAAGAATTCAAAAAGACCGGGATCAGGATCTAAAAACCATCCATACCCACCAACTTGCGGGATTTAATTGTATGAAAAATGAAAGGAAATTCATTCCACTGATGATCGATCTAAGCAACAGGGACATTGTGATATTTGGCGGAGGAAAAGTAGGCGAGCGCAAAGCAGTCTTGTTTTCAGAATGTTCCAGAACTACAGTCATCAGTTCAGATTTTACAGATGTTTTGACTGAAATGGGCAAAAGAAACAAAATAAATCTTATTGAGCTGGAACTCAGCTACCTGGAAGACACAGAAATTAAAAATTTGCTATCCTCTGCGTTTCTTGTAATTACTGCAACCAGTGACCAGAAACTGAATTTAAGAATTGCACATATTGCAAAGGGATTTGACATCCTTGTCAATGAAGTTGATAATGCAGGTGATGTTGTAGTGCCATCAGTTATAAAACATGGAGAGCTAATTATCGGAATCTCCACATACGGATCAAGTCCTGCAGTTTCAAAATTTACCCGCCACCAAATCGAAAAACTGATAACCCCTGAATATGCTGATATGATCAGAATTCAACAGAACATAAGAGAGTATCTAAAACAAAATATTCCAGAACAGATGAAAAGAAAGGAGATTTTATGGCAGATACTTGAAAACAAAGACATATGGACCCAGTTATCCGATTCCTATGAAAAAGCATATGATCAGGCTCTTAAAATAGCTGATGACCATATTTCATCAGGAAAGACATATCAATGAATAACAAAAAACCACGGAAATAGAAATGAAGCATTATATCCCATCTGGAGGACTCCTGTGACAGAAATTGCAAGTATGGTCATAACACATGCAAAAGCCTGTGTGGAAGAAATGGAATGTGCATTGCATGATCATGAACTGGAGGATATACTCAAACATCTTCATTCACAGGACCACATTGAAGAATGTGTAGTGCTCAAAACATGCAACCGTGTTGAAATATATGTAGTGTCTTCAGAAGGGATCAATGTTCTTGCACAATTTGCAGAAGAGATGGGAATTCCCACCAGGATTGTTGAATTTTATGAGCATAATGATTCACTTGATCATCTGCTGAGGCTGGCATGTGGTCTGGAGTCAATGATCGTAGGAGAAGATCAGATACTTGGACAGATTAAGGAACTGTACCTGGCATCTAAAAAGGCGGGAACTACAGGCCAAATCCTGGATACTGCATTCAGAAAAGCCACTCAGGTTGGCAAAAGAGTGCGAAATGAAACAAATATCAATAAAGGAGCCGTATCTATTGGATCTGCAGCAGTTGACCTTGCTGAAGAGATAATAGGTGACCTGAGGGGAAAAAGGATCCTGGTTATTGGTGCCGGTGAAATGGGGAGACTTGTTGCAAGGGCACTTACAAACAGGGAAATTGATGTAATATATATTGCCAACCGTACTTTCAAACGGGCGCAGATCCTTGCAAATGAACTGGGTGGTATGGCAGTCCCCTATGATTACGTAAGAGATTGCATCAAATCTGCAGATGTTGTAATAAGTGCAACTGCAGCTCCGCATTACGTTCTTACGAAAAATATCGTTGAACAGGCCATGAAAGAAAGAGAACAGCCACTACTTCTTATTGATATTGCAAATCCACGTGACATTGAAGATGATGTTGGAGATATCCCGAATGTAAACCTCCACAATATTGACAGTTTGCGGGTGATTAATGAAAAGAACATCCGTATGAGAATGGAAGAAGCAAAAAAGGCTGAAGCTCTTATTGAACAGGAACGTGAACTGCTGGATATCCAGTACAAGCGGCAGAAAGCAGATGGAATTATTTCAAAGTTGTATTCAGAACTGTACAGTGTCCGCGAAAATGAGAAGGCACGTGCAATAAATCGTTTATCTGCATATCATACAATCGGTGAGATCGAGACAAGTGTAATTGATGATCTGACTCATGCCCTTGTAAATAAAATACTTGCAGAACCTACAAAGATGTTGAGAGCGGCTGCCGAAAAAGGTGACGATGAATTACTGGAAGCAGTCCGCCGACTCTTTGATGTTGATACAGAAAATAAGTAAAAAGGATTGCTGATAATAATGTTTCCACAGGTCAGAATGAGAAGGCTTAGAAGTGCAAATATACAGAGAATGGTTTGTGAGACTTCATTAAGTACAGATGATATAATTTATCCTATGTTTATTGATGAGAACATATCCACACCCCAGAAGATACCATCAATGCCCGGTATATATAGACTCCCGCCAAATCAAGCTGCCAGTGATGCAAAAGAGGCTTCAGATCTTGGAATACCTGCAGTCATCCTTTTCGGAATACCTGATAAAAAAGATGAACAGGGATCATCTGCCTGTGGAGATGATGATGTAGTCCAGAAAGCTGTCAGGGACATTAAAAATGAACTGGGAAAGGACATCGCCATAATTACCGATGTTTGCCTTTGCGAATATACCACCCACGGACACTGTGGAGTTGTTAATTACGATTCAGAGGAGGTACTGAACGATCCGACACTTGATATTCTGGGACAGGTTGCGGTCAGTCATGCAAAAGCAGGAGCTGACATGGTTGCACCTTCAGGCATGATGGACGGCATGATCAAAACTATCAGATCCTCCCTTGACAGCAACAGTTATTCAAAT
>SKZM01000175.1 GCA_007127385.1 Methanosalsum sp. | reverse complement strand
GATTTTTTCTCTTAATAAGTACAATCTTCCTGTTTAAGATGATTACGGCATCTACGGTCAGTTTCGGAGTGATTGGGGTCATATCAACCAAAAATTAAATACAATGGCTAAGTATATAAGTAAGTACCTATGATAGGATGCTCAGGAAATGCTCGAAAACTTATTATGGATTGCCGTTGCCTTGATGCTGGTCTCAGCGGTCAGCCCGAAAAAAACTCGTACAGGTAAGCTTATTGGAGGAGCTGGCTGGGGACTCTTTTCAGTTCACTGGTTTTACCAGCCAGTCTATTATGCAGGCATCAATGACTATTTCAATGTAGTACTCACAATACTGCTGGCAATATTCTGTATATTTGTTGCCTATATGATGATAGTAAGGGAATACATCCATGATGAAAATGTCAATTCAAAAGTATCAGTTGACGTAACACATATGGCAACAGCCGCAACTGCAATAGGATCACTGATGTACTTCCCCTTTGCCCAGATGCAGTCAATGGATGTGTGGTTAATATCAATTGTAACAGATCATACGATCCGGGCACTGCAGATTCTGGGATATCCTGCTGTTCTCACCTCATGGGATATTATTAATCTCAATGAATACAGTGTAAGAATTGTACTTGCATGCACAGCAATTGAGAGCATTGCCCTGTTCACCGGTCTGATTCTCTCGGTCAGGGCACCGGCCATAAGACTGGCTTCTGCATTTTTGGTATCAGTACCTGTCATCTATATATTGAACATCGCAAGGAACGTCTTTGTTACCGTTGCATATGCAGAACAATGGTTTGGACCAAATAGTTTTGACATCGCCCATCATTTTGTAGCAAAGGCCGGATCAGTGATAGCTCTGCTAATAATAGCCTACATGGTCCTGAAGATACTGCCTGAACTTATCGAGCTGATAGACGGACTAAGGGAAATGGGAACAGAGCAATTACAGATCATTTTCAACAGAATATCAGGAAAGCAGTAAAAATGGTTGCCAGAGGATCAGTTTCTTGGATTGCAGCTGCTGTGATGATCACAGTTGCTGTGGCTATTATTGCATATACCACACAGATAAGCGCTGCAAAATATGCAACCTTCAGTTCACTTTCAGCAACTGCGTTCATTCTGTGGTTCTTCAGGGATCCAAAAAGACGGACGCGTGTATGTAACAATTGCCTGATATCCCCGGCAGATGGCCGGATAATTGATATAAGGAACAGAAAGGTCTGTATCTTTATGAACATTCACAATGTTCATGTCAACCGTGTTCCCATATCCGGCAGGGTGGTCAGCATAGAGTGTAAAAAGGGTGGATATTTACCTGCTTTCTGTAAGGATTCTGAAAGGAATGAACGATGTGAGATCACACTGGAAACTCCCCATGGAGAGATCACAGTTACCCAGATCGCAGGCACTCTTGTACGCAGGATCGTATCCTATGTGCAAAAAGATGATAACGTTATCCAGGGACAGAAAATCGGAATGATAAAGTTCGGATCAAGGGTGGATGTAACAGTTCCCGAATCACTTACCATAACATGTAAAAAAGGAGATAAAGTAATTGCAGGTGAAACTGTGATTGCAAAGATGCAGGGAGTAAATAGAGGAAATTGAATGAACATTCTCAGGATTATCAAAGTTCCGGATATTGCAACCATTGCAAATGCCCTGCTGGGTGTTTCTGCGATATTTATGGCGATCCTGGGAAATGTGACCCTTGCACTGATAATGATACTGCTGTCCTGTATAGCCGATGGTCTTGATGGTTATCTTGCACTGCACCTTGAGAACAGCCAGATTGGAAAATATCTTGATTCACTGGCAGACGCCATTTCCTTTGGTGTGGCACCTGTAGTTATAATATTTACAATCTATGGACCTGAATACAGGCTGCTTATGGTATCCGTACTGCTGTTGTACATAGCATGCGGCATACTCAGGCTTGCCAGATTTGATACAAAACAATCAAAAATACCTGATTTTGAGGGAGTACCGATAACAGCTTCTGCCGTAATGATCAGTTCATATCTTCTCATGAGCCCGCAGTATGTCCATCCATATATTCTCATTTTCCTCCTCGTTGTTCTCTCCCTCCTGATGATAACCACATACCCTTATCCAAAGCTCAGGGGTATACGTTTGCTTTTGCCGATATCGGTAATATTTGGCCTGGTTATCCTCTCAGCTGCCATCTCCCATAATTATGCTACCATGTTTGCAACATTACTCTTTCTGCTCATGGCATTGTACCTGGAATCACCAATAATGCAGATACCCAGAAAATACTATCGGGACTGAAAAGTTTGAATACTTTCCCGGAATAATCACATTGAACAGGCCAGAACAGGTTGATCGGATATGCTCACAGAAAAAGAAATTGAAAGGTATGGTCGCCAGATCATGATGTTTGGAGAAAAGGGGCAGGAGTTACTCAGAGATGCAACTGTACTGATCGCAGGTGCAGGTGGCCTGGGATCTCCTGTTGCGATCTATCTGGCAGCAGCAGGGATCGGGAATATCAGGATCGTTGATTTTGACAGTGTGGAGGAAAGTAACCTGAACCGCCAGATACTGCACTGGGATCATGACATCGGCCGCATGAAAGTCAAATCTGCCAGGGAGAAGATAGAGCAACTCAACCCCGATATCAGGATCGAGACAATGACGGCCCGTATAGAGGAGAACAATATTATGGAAATTGTAGCTGATGCTGATATAATAGTGGATGCAATGGATAACTATGATACCAGGTTCCTGCTAAATTCAGCTGCGATCAGTATGGGAATACCGATGGTACACGGTGCAGTCCATGGATTCCATGGTCAGATTACAACCATAGTGCCAGGAGATACTCCCTGTCTCAGCTGCCTGTTCCCCACGTCCCCTCCAAAGGAACTATTCCCCATAGTAGGAGCCACTGCAGGAGTCATTGGTACAATGCAGGCAAATGAGGTCATCAAGTATCTTACAGGTTCAGGAAAACTGCTTGCAGGGCAGATGCTTATATGGAACGGGGCAGAAGGCAGAACAGAAGTGATAACTATTAGACCAAACCCTGCCTGCACCAGATGCAGCCATCTCCAGGAGAAATGAAAAATAAAACGCATTCGGGAGCTAAATAAAATGACAGAATCCAGTATTACAGATCGTGACAATGCATTGTTTGAGGCCGGTATCAAGCTGGGGGCACTGTACCACCAGTTCACCGGTTCTCCTGTTAACCTCAATACAGCAGACAGCCTTGAGAAGGCGATTGCAGAAAGCATCTCGGTCCAGCCATATGTTCACAGCATCACGGTATCCATTGACAGGGATATGATACACTCAAAGCTCAATCAGGAGTTTGGATACTGTGAACTGGAAGGAAGAATGCTGGATGTAAAATTGAGTGTGGTATATAATGATTGCAATGTTCTGGTTGCACTCAAATATGATACTGAACTTGAATACCCGCTCATGAAAATAGAAGATGTGGAATGATCAGGTTTGCCGGGAGCTCAGGAAATCAGCAAAAGCTTCCACTACCTTTCTATTCTGATCCTCTTTTCCAACAGTGATTCGTACAAGAGACTCACCTGCATCCCTGAACGATGTGCAGTCACGCACAATAATTCCTTTCTGCAGCAGATGACTGCACACCTCAGAAGCAATGTAGGGAGAAACATCCACAAGCACGAAGTTCGCATGTGAATCATAGACCCTGAACCCAATATTTTCCTTCAGGAACACCCGACCCTTCTCAGCAAGATCGATACTCCTCCTGAGATGATCGGTATCCGATAGTGCAGCAATCCCTGCAGCAATTGCAGCAGAGCTTACATTAAATGGTGTTGCAGCCTTCATATAATATGGTTTGAGCCATTCAGGCATGATACCGTATCCAATCCTCAAACCTGCCAGGCCAAAGGCCTTTGAGAATGTCCTGCCAATTATCAGGTTATCATAGTCACGGATCAGGTGCATTAGGTTTCGGTCAGCAAATTCAACATATGCCTCATCAATGAACACAAATCCTCCTGTGGATTCCAGAATGCGTTTCACATCAACCTCATCGATCAGGTTACCTGAAGGGTTATTGGGAGAGCACAGGAAGATCATCTTCGTATCAGAGGTAACAGCATCAATAACTGCATCTACATCCACCTGGAAATCTTGATCCCTTGGCACAAAAACAGGTACTCCGCCACATGCCCGGGATGCAATCTCATAATATGAGAAAGTGGGTGTGGATATGATCACCCGGTCTCCAGGATCTATTACAAGCCTTAGCAGGGAATCTATCAGACCATCCATCCCAGGTCCTGAAGCCACAATATTTGATACTGGCAGTCCTGTATATTCAGACAGTGTCTTCACAAGCTCTCCTGCATCTGCTGAAGGATATATGCTGATATCTGATGCATGCCTGACCATTGCACTGACCGCCTTTTCTGAAGGTCCCAGAGGATTTTCATTTGATCCAAGTTTTGTGATCCGGGCAGGATGCAGGCCAACAAGCTCTGCAATATCGTCTATCGATCTGCCAGGTACGTATTCACTGATGCCTTCAATCCCTTCCTTTATCAGCTCAGGCCTGCTCAATGATATCCACCACCGTATCGATCTGCTCCTCGGTTATAACAAATGGGGGAACCAGACGCAGCACAGAATCCGAGGTACAGTTGAGCAGAACACCATTCTCACGCCCGTATGAAACAATATCCCCGCAATCTGCACCAAGCTCAACACCGATCATAAGACCTGCTCCACGTACATCCAGAATATCATCCCTTGACATCTCCTTAAGGCGGGACATGAAATACTCACCAAGTCTGGTGCACCTCTCCAGCATATTCTCATCCTCTATTGCTCCAATGGCTGCAAGGGATGCGGCGCAGGCCAGAGGACTTCCACCAAAGGTGGATGCATGTTCACCTTTCCCAAAGCTTATATCTTCACGGGAAGCGATTGCGCCCATTGGAAAGCCGCCACCCATAGCCTTGGCCATTGTCATGATATCAGGCAGGACACCTGAATGCTGTTTGCAAAACCATGTACCTGTCCTCCCAAATCCGGTCTGCACCTCATCAAATATCAGGAGTGCATCATTCTCATCACATATCCTGCGGACCTCCTGCAGATAACCCGGTGATGGAATATTGACACCAGCCTCACCCTGGATCGGTTCAATAATAACCGCCGCAGTATCCCGGTCAACAGATTCGGATATAGCTTCGGGGTCATTGTAGGGTACGAAATCCACATTCTCAACCAGTGGTCTGAATGGGTTTCTGTAGGCTTCCTTATGGGTCAGGCTCAATGCTCCCATGCTTCTTCCATGGAATGCTCCGTAGGTGGATACAAAGTTTTTTCTGCCGGTTCTGGTCCTTGCAAGCTTCATTGCAGCTTCAACCGCCTCAGTACCTGAATTACAGAAAAATATCCGGTCCATTCCGGTAATTGAGACCAGCTTTTCTGCCAGCATTGCCTGGGGAGGGGTATAGTAGAGATTGGAAACATGTATGAGCTGTTCGGCCTGCTTCTTTATAGACTCGACCACAGCAGGATGACAGTGTCCCACATTATTGACTGCAATTCCGGCCACACAGTCTATGTACTCCCTGCCCTCAATATCAGAGACCACTGAACCCCATCCTTTCACAAGGGCAATGGGCTGGCGGGTATAGGTCTGCATCACGCAGTCGGAATCAATCTGATTAATCTTTTCAAAGTTCAGGTTCGGATCAAAAAAATCACGGGTCAATAAAAAACACCTTCCTCTTCAGCATATATTCAATCTGGTTCAAAATTGTTTCAATAGTACAAAAATTTCAGACATCCAGGTTCATCAGTTCATCTTCACTGATAACCTCAGAATGTTCACGTTCAAATACAGTACCTTTCTGTGATCTGAGAACACCGTCCACCCGGGCAGTCTCATGTATCTTTATGGAGCGGGCATTGATCTCGCCCAGTATATGGGTTCCCTGACTGACATATACATCACCCCGGGATATGATATTTCCATGTATGGAATTGTTCTCACCGATCATAGTGTTCCCTATTGTACGTATACTACCATAAAGCGTGGTATCATCACCCATTTCCAGGGATGTTGCCCTGATATTACCCACAAGCCTGCAGTTGTTCCCGATCACAGCTTTTGAAGGGACACGAATAGTATCTATGGATATTCTGGAGCCGTTTGGGATAATCATTGCCACATCACTTACAGCCTCCATTTCATCCTCAAACAGTTCCTCAAGTGCCCTTTCAACCTCTTCATCCTTACCCATTCTCAACATTTCGCTAAGATACATGAACAGATATGCAATCACAGGAATGGGATTTCTTATAACGATCCAGCCCCTGGCCTCAAATCCACCATTGATCTGGACATCATTTCCAATATCCAGATCGCCCTTGACCACAAGCTTGCCGTCAATTGTAACAAACTCACCCAGATATGCATTGGAATCGGTCCTGACAGTCCCGCCTATATGCGACCACATATCTATCCTCACATCTGAGGCGGTGGTTATGTTACCGGATAACCTGACCCTCTCTCCCAGTATCACAGAATCTGCGATCAGCCCGTATCTGATATCTGAATGATTTCCAATGATGATATCCCCTTCAACCACAATGGTATGTTCCTCCATTACGGTATTGTCAGGGATCACAAACGTTTTTAAGAACTCATTTTCTGTAATAGACTCACACTCCGGCTGGGGTATAGGATAACTATAGGATGTTTTCAGCAATTATTCAATATTATAATATTTTACATATATACATCACATATATACATTTGCGGCAGATTGTTGAATCGTCTTAGAGTATACCCTGGCGCACATCGACTGCACCGCCTTTCTCCATAACATGGACTTCCTGGGGTGTTACCAGCAGCTGACCTGTTGCCAGCAGATTGTCAGATTCATCCACAACCAGTACTTCTTCACCAACCCTCAGGTCAGGGTCGATTTCTATCACATGTTTTGCAAAGGCAGTCTTACCAGCTGATACAAATGGAACTGCATCTGCATTTACAACCACCCTCATTCCAGGATAGGGAAGATGAGAGTGCAGCATCGATGCACCTTTGATGCTCAGGGTGAACATTGAATCCCTTGCCCTTACAGTTGCAATACGCTCTCCCTGATGCAATACCTGACGCACCCTCTTTGTTTTGGAAAACTGAAAGGAAACATCATCTTCAAACAGGACGTCTCCGCTTCCTTTTCCAAACTGATAGTCTGCCATTGTCCTTATTCTTTTGAGGTTCTTCTCTGATCGCATATCTGGTAATAGATAATATATTGTAATTAAATCCCTGTCGGTTATCATTCATTTCAGCAGCCATTTTAACCGAAATCTCGTTGATTCTAGCAAATACCTTAAATATTATGATAAACAATGGTAATTGTAAGGAAACGGGTATAATGTGTTTGTGACTTTAAATTCCAAAGTGACTGTAACCAAGCAAACCATTCATCCCCTCAAAAATACCTGTTTCCTTTTTTCTTTCATTCTAGAATCATCAGTGTGCATCAGAGCTTACTGCACCTAAAAAAAAATAATTGATTCTGTGGATCAGGTAATGAATCCCACAGATCAGGTAATTGATCGGATTAACCTTTTGCAACTCCCATTGGAAGTACTCTGGCAACCTTTCTGGCAATTCCGAGTTCGTGGACAACATCCACCACATCACTGCTCTTCTTATATACCTCAGGAGCCTCCTCTGCAATCACAGCCGGACTCATTGCCTCAACATATATTCCCATCTTTTCCAGCTTTTTCTTAACATCCTCGCCACTGTATGTGCCTTTTGCCTGTTTCCTGCTCATTGCCCTGCCTGAGCCATGGCATGCACTGCCGAAGGTAAGGTCCATCCCCTCCTGTGTACCATGGAGTACAAAGGAAGGACTGCCCATGCTTCCCGGCAGAAGCACAGGCTGACCAATATCACGGTATTTCAGGGGCACTTCGTTATGGCCTGGCGGGAATGCACGGGTTGCACCTTTGCGATGCACGTACACATTTTTCTTCCTGCCGTCAATTATGTGTTCCTCCAGCTTTGCAACATTATGTGCCACATCATATACCAGATCCATACCCAGACTCTCTGCATCCTGTCCAAAGACCT
>SKZM01000083.1 GCA_007127385.1 Methanosalsum sp. | reverse complement strand
GGTAAATATAAACTTAGACGGCTTTCAAGGCGTACTCCCTGGACCGAGCAGGGACGAATCTATCTCAAAAAATAACCGGGGCGCATATACATGGACGAAACTTATGTAATGGTAAAGCCTGACGGGGTTCAGAGAGGACTCGTAGGGGAGATTATCTCCCGCATTGAACGAAGAGGTCTCAAAATAGTTGCACTCAGGATGAATTTTATTGATGAGGATGCTGCAAAAGAACATTATGCAGAACACAAAGAAAAGCCTTTCTTTGATTCATTGATCGCATATGTAACATCCGGACCTTCTGTTTCAATGATAGTCCAGGGTAAAAATGCAATACCTATCATGAGGACGATAAATGGTGCTACCAACCCAGTGGATGCCAGTCCTGGCACTATTCGCGGAGATTTTGCCATTGAGACCGGCCGAAATATTGTACATGCCTCGGATTCACAGGAAGCTGCCAGACGAGAGATCTCGATTCATTTCGGTGAAAAGGAATCTGTTGATTACAGAAAGATTGATGAAGTCTGTCTATACGAATAAGAAAGATCTTAATATTTCTTTTTTAACGAAATGATCGGATCTTTGATCTTATACTGGTAACTGAACTGAGATTGCCGGAAATAGACAGGGGAGCATTTTATTATGGCTGAGAACAAAAAACTTAGAACACCAATAGTATGTGTAATGGGGCATGTGGATCATGGAAAGACCTCATTGCTTGACAAAATCAGGGGTACTGCTGTAGTAGCAGGTGAAGCTGGTGCTATAACACAGCATATTGGTGCAACTGAAGTTCCAATAAATATCATTGTAAACAAGTGTGGTCAACCTCAGTTAATAAATAAATTCCTTGTTCCCGGTCTTCTTTTCATAGATACTCCCGGACATCATGCATTCACTTCTCTTAGAAGCCGTGGCGGAGCTCTTGCAGACCTGGCGATAGTAATTGTTGACATAAATGAAGGATTTATGCCGCAAACAATTGAAAGTCTTCAGATACTGAAAAGGTTTAAAACACCTTTTGTTGTTGCTGCTAATAAGATCGATCGAATTCCCGGATGGAGAACCAATCCAGAAAAACCTTTTGCTGAATCGTTCAAAAATCAGAGTGAGAATGTACAACAGTTAATAGATACCAGAATCTATGAGCTGGTAGGTGAACTTTACAAACTTGGATTCAACTCAGAACGCTATGACAGAGTTACAGATTTTCAGAAGAATATAGGTATAGTTCCAACAAGTGCTGCAACCGGAGAAGGGGTTGCGGATATTCTGATGATCTTACTGGGTCTTGCACAGAAATTTCTAGAATCCAACCTTCGTTTCGATGCAAATAACCCCGGTACAGGAACAGTACTGGAAATTAAGGAAGAAAAAGGACTTGGAACTACAATTGATGTGATCCTCTATGATGGAACCCTGAAAAAAGGTGACACAATTGTAGTAGGAAGCCTCGGGAATCCCATAATTACAAAGGTCAGGGCATTACTAAAACCACGTCCTCTTACTGAAATCCAGATCGAAGAAAAATTCAAGTCCGTTAATGAAGTGACTGCGGCAATAGGTGTGAAAATCGCGGCTCCATCTCTTGAAAGAGCGCTGGCAGGTACAGCTATGAGAGTTGCAACCCCTGATAATGCAGATGAAATTGCAAAGGAAATCAAAACAGAGCTGGATCAGGTCACACTTCCAACCGGAAGTACAGGTGTTACGATCAAAGCTGATACTATAGGGTCTCTTGAAGCGCTTGTCAATGAACTAACCAACGAAGATATCCCCATCAGAAAGGCAGGTGTTGGAGATATTTCCCACCGGGATATTGTAGAAGTGGCAGCTATTGAAGATCCGTATTATTCAGTTATAATTGGCTTTAATGTCAATATGTTGCCAGATGCCCGGGAAAAAATCCAGTCTTCTGACATAAAAGTCTTTATGGGTAATATTATCTACCGCTTGATAGATGATTATAAGGATTGGGTCAAAAAACAAAAAGAGCAATCTGAAAAAACTATTGCTGAATTGATAGTCAAGCCTGGAAGATTTACTATTATGCCAGGATGTGTTTTCAGACAGAGTAAGCCTGCTGTTGTTGGTGTGAAGATTGTAGGCGGAAGTGTGAAAAATAATGTAGAGATATCGACTCAAGATGGTGATGTGGTAGGAAAAGTAAAGGGCTTACAGCTTGAGGGGGAAAATATTAGCAAAGCTTCGGTTGGGATGGAAATTTCTATGGCAATTGAAGGACCTACGGTTGGACGGCAGATTAAGGAAGAAGATACTCTCTATGTAAATATACCTGAAAGACATGCAAAAGTGCTTGAGCAGGAATTGTATGATTCTCTCACGGCTGATGAAGTCGAAACATTTGAATCATTCCTGTCTATAAAAAGAAGAGATAATCCATTCTGGGCGAAATAAAAAAGACCAGTTCCAAAATATTATAACATTAATCAAACATATTGAATAAAAAACAAGAAATATCAACTTGGAGGATAAATTATGGCAGATTTTAAAGTTGTAGTTTCGGATCCCAAAACAAAAACTTATCAGTTTGATGTAAAAGGGACCGATGCAAATAAATTTATAGGAAAGTCAATCGGAGAAAACATTGATGGCAGTGTGGTTGGCCTGAAAGGTTATACTCTAAAGATCACCGGTGGAAGCGATAAAACCGGAGTTGTTATGAGACGTGAAATACCAGGTCCAAAAAGGCGTAAGATTCTGCTTTCTGCCAGTACTGGCTATAAGCCAAAATCCAATGGTGTCCGAAGAAGAAAACTCATGCATGGGCGTGAAATTGCAACAGACACTATCCAGATCAATACAAAAATAATCGGTTATGGTGAGAAAACTATAGACGAAATAATGGGTGGAAGCCCTGCAGAGGGTGTCGAAGAGTAATTTTAAAAGATCACGGGAATGGTGCAGTAGTTGTTAATGCCCATTCTACATTTTTTACTTTTATTCCTATTCTAACTATAGTTTTTTCTGTGTAAGCTGAAATTGGTGCATTTGGTTTTTTCCGGTAGTTATTCTTGTTCTGCCAGACTGAAAATTTTATCCAAAAAATAGTTATGTATCCTTATATCATCTGTAAGCTCCGGATGAAATGCAAGGGCCAGAATATTTCTCTCTTCTGCTGCAACTGTAAGATCTTTGAACAATGCGAGTGGATTCACATCCTTCCCATGCTCAATGATTGCAGGTGCACGTATAAAGACAGCGTTATAAGGCTCTTTAAGAGGATCCATATCCAGCATTATTTCAAAAGAATCTCTCTGCCTTCCAAATGCATTTCTTTTGATCCCGATGTCCATTATTGAGAGTAGATATTGTCCTGTCCTTTCAACCTGTTCGTCTCCTCGTTTTGCTATTACGATCATACCTGCACATGTTCCCATAATAGGAACTTGGCGGGCGTTAGCATCTATGATTTCCTCAGCAATACCTTCTGTAACCAGCAGACGGGACAGGGTGGTACTTTCACCTCCTGTAAGGATCAAGCCATCACACGAAGGAACAAGACCTTTATGCTTTATAGGGACTATATCACACTCCTCTCCTCTTTGATCGAGAGTAAGTTGCAACATTCTTTCATGCTCGCTTACATCTCCCTGTAATGCTATAATCCCTATTCGCATGTTATTTTCCCGCACTTAAATATAATTACCAGCCACGTAGTTGAAGACTTTCTTCCTGGGCGATTGTTGAGATACTTATTCCCTTCATACCTGCTCCTATACCCTTTGAGACCTCTGCCAGGACTTCCGGCTTGTCGTAATTGTTAGCAGCTTTTACAATAGACCTGGCCATTTTCTCTGGGTTTTCAGCCTTGAATATACCTGACCCTACAAAAATTCCATCTGCACCAAGGCGCATCATCAGTGCTGCATCTGCAGGAGTTGCAATCCCACCAGCAGCAAAGTTTACAACAGGAAGACGCTGGAGATTTGCAGTTTCGATTAAAAGGTCTACAGGAGCCTCAATATCCCTTGCCACCATGGCAAGCTCTTCTTTATTCTTTCCTGCAAGTTCCCTGACTTCTCCCATGATCTGTTTCATGTGGCGCACAGCTTCACTTACATCTCCGGTACCTGCTTCACCTTTTGTCCTTATCATTGCAGCACCCTCTGATATACGTCGAAGTGCCTCACCAAGGTTTCGTGCACCGCATACAAAAGGCACTGTATATTTGGTCTTGTCAATATGATACTGGTCATCTGCTGGAGTCAATACTTCAGATTCGTCGATCATATCAACTCCAAGAGTTTCAAGGATCTCAGCTTCCACAAAATGTCCTATACGCACTTTTGCCATTACTGGTATTGTAACAGCATCAATGATATTGGCCACAATCTCAGGATCTGCCATTCTTGCAACACCACCGGCTTTTCTGATATCTGCTGGTACTGCCTGAAGTGCCATTACTGCAACTGCACCTGCGTCTTCTGCGATTTTTGCCTGCTCAGGAGTTGTAACATCCATGATGACGCCCCCTTTCTGCATCTTGGCAAACCCTCTTTTTATCAATTCAGTTCCATGTTTTAGATTTTCAAGTTCCATTATAATCATCCTTTCTTTGTTTCAAACTTGATCAAAGTTTAAATAGCAACAATAGTTAAAACATTTACTTCTTCTAATCAATCTTCTGCTCGAATCTTTGCAACATCCACAACTTTATCATCGGAACGGACGTGCATTATTTTCACGCCCTGTGTATTTCTTCCCTGGATCCGGATGTCTTTAACAGGTATCCTTATAATTATTCCTTCAGACGTTGTCAACATGACCTCATCATTGTCCTTTACAGATTTTATATTTACTACATGGCCGTTTCGGATACTTGTAACTATGGTCATGACGCCCCTGCCACCTCTTCTCATGGTCCTGTACTCCTCAAACCTGGTGCGTTTTCCAAAACCTTTTTCTGTAACTGTCAGAAGTGTGGCATCATCTTCATCAACCACATCTATACTCACTACCATGTCATCTACATCAAGCTTCATTCCGCGCACACCCCGGGCAGTTCTACCCATGGTCCTTACATCCGACTCTGAGAAACGGATGGCTTTTCCATTTCTGGATACAAGGATCACATCCCTGGATCCGTCAGTGAGCATCACATTTGAAAGTTCATCTTCATCATCGAGGCTTATTGCTATGATACCTGTCTTGCGGGGATTGCTGAAATCGGAGAGCTGACATTTTTTCACCGTACCCTGTTTAGTGGCCATTAAAAGGTAATTGTCCTCTGAAAATTCTGATATGGGGATCATTGTTGTTATGAACTCATCTTTAAGATCAAGAAGGTTTACAATAGCTTTACCTCTTGAATGACGGCTTGCCTGGGGTATCCCATAAACCTTCTGACAATATACTCTACCTTTATTAGTAAAGAACAGAAGATCGTCATGGGTGGAGGCAACAAAGATGTTTTCTACAAAATCTCCCTCTTTATTCTCTATACCAAGTATTCCCCGTCCTCCCCGATGCTGGCTGCTGTATGTATCCTGGCGTAATCTCTTTATGTAACCATCATGGGTAATCGTGACAACAACGTCTTCTTCAGGCACAAGGTCTTCGTCTTCAATTTCATAACTGGATCTTTTGATAACTGTCTTACGCTTATCTGCATATTGTTCTTTAAGAGCAATCAGTTCCTGATGAATAATTTCATACTTTTTGTCCAGACTTCCAAGTATTTCTTGCAGTTTCTTAATGGTGTTCAGTAGTTCATCATATTCTTCATCGATCTTCTTTCTTTCAAGACCTGTCAATCTCTGCAGGCGCATCTCAAGAATTGCCTTTGCCTGAATCTCATCAAGTGGGAACTTTTCGATCAGTCCAAGCTTTGCTTCTTCTGTTGTACTGGAAGCCCTGATAAGCGAAATGACTTCGTCAATATGATCCAATGCTATTTTTAAACCATTTAGAATATGTGCTCTTTTTTCTGCCTTGTTCAATTCAAACTGGCTTCTCTTATGGATCACATCAATTCGGTGATCAAGATATATCTTCAGGATGTCTTTAAGGTTTAGTACTTTTGGAACATCGTCAACAAGTGCCAGGTTGATGATCCCAAATGTTGTCTGCATCTGAGTATGCTTATAGAGCTGGTTTAGAATAATATTGGGATTGGTATTTCTGCTAAGTTCGATGACAATACGTATTCCGTCTCTATCGGATTCATCCCTCAGGTCAGAGATCCCTGCAATTTTCTTTTCACGCACAAGAAGGGCTATATTTTCGATCAGCTTTGCTTTGTTTACCTGATATGGAAGTTCTGTGACAACGATCCTGTACTTATCTGCACGCATCTCTTCGATTGATGCAATAGCACGCACCTTAATGCGCCCTCTTCCTGTACGATATGCATCCAGGATTCCCTGAGTACCCATTATCATTCCGGCAGTTGGGAAATCCGGCCCTTTGATGACCTCCATAAGGTCTCTCAATGGCACTTCCGGGTTCTCGATTGTCATTAAAATTGCATCAATGACCTCTCCAATATTGTGAGGGGCCATGTTTGTAGCCATACCAACAGCAATGCCTGTGGAACCATTGATAAGAAGGTTGGGAAGTTTTGCTGGAAGTACCACAGGTTCAGACAATGAACCATCATAATTGGGTCTGAAATTAACCGTTTCTTTATCTATATCTTCCAGCATCTCTTCTGAGATTCTGTCCATACGAATCTCAGTATATCTCATGGCGGCTGCAGAATCTCCGTCTATGGATCCGAAATTACCCTGCCCGTCGATAAGTGGGTACCGAAGTGAAAAGTCCTGGACCATTCTGACAATGGAATCATAAACAGCCATATCTCCATGAGGATGATATTTACCCAGAACATCTCCAACTATACGGGCTGATTTTTTATATGGCTTGTCATATGTGATCCCTGCTTCTTTCATGGAAAAGAGAATCCTTCGATGAACAGGTTTTAATCCGTCTCTAGCATCTGGAAGTGCCCTTCCAACAATCACACTCATGGCATAGTCTATATAGGATTTTTTCATCTCATCCTGGATGAATATAGATACTACTCTTTCTCCCTTATCTGATATCTCTGGTGATTGTGAATCTTGAATATTCTTATCTTCTGCCATTTTTTCACCCGTTTTTAAACGTCGAGGTTAACAACTTCCCTTGCATGCGCCTGAATGAACTCTTTGCGTGGTGCAACCTCATCACCCATGAGGATGGAAAATATTTCATCTGCTGTAACTGCATCATCCATTGTAACCTTCAAAAGGGTTCGTGTTTCAGGGCTCATTGTGGTTTCCCATAACTGTTCAGGGTTCATCTCACCCAGACCTTTATATCGCTGATAAGAGATTCCCTTTTCTCCAAGTTGCTTCAGTTTCTGTTTCAGCTCCTTTTCAGTATATGCATAATGCTCAGCTTTTCCCTTTTTTATTTTATATAGCGGTGGCTGGGCAATATATACATAGCCTGCGTCAATAAGTGGGGTCATATATCTAAAAATGAATGTTAGTATTAATGTTCTGATATGCGCTCCGTCCACATCTGCATCTGTCATAATGATTATTTTATGATAGCGTGTTTTTGATATGTCAAAGTCATCTCCAAGTCCTGTTCCAAGTGCAGTTATCAGTGAAATAATCTCTTTATTCTTTAAGATCTTCCCCAATCGTGACTTTTCAACATTGATTATTTTTCCCCTAAAGGGGAGTATTGCCTGGAATGCCCGGTTACGTCCCTGTTTCGCAGACCCTCCTGCAGAATCACCCTCCACGAGGTACAACTCACTTACTGCCGGATCCTTTTCAGAACAATCCGCCAGTTTACCTGGAAGGGTGCTTACTTCGAGTGCGCTTTTTCTGCGGGTAAGTTCACGGGCCTTTTTTGCTGCTTCACGTGCTCTTTTTGCAGAAAGTGACTTCTGGATTATCTGATTTGCGATTTTTGGGTTTTCTTCAAAAAAATCTGATAGTTTTGTTAAATTATAACCCATTTTTGAATAAACAACAAAATGTCCTAACTCGTGTGCCAACATAGCCTTAATTTCTACATCAGACCATTTTCTAACTTTTTTGCCCATTTTTATTTTAAAAACTCTTGGCTTACTATAATCAGCCAACGCATAATATGAAACATTATCAATCTCTTCTACTTCTATTAAATAGTTTTTCAATTCACTAAAACTT
>SKZM01000226.1 GCA_007127385.1 Methanosalsum sp. | reverse complement strand
TATCCCCCATAAATCAGACCGGATTCTTTTTGTAACTGCTCCCATGGTCATGATGGCATCGGTATTTCTGATGCTTGTGGCAATTCCATTTGGAGCGGTAATAATCAATGATACGGTATACCCGATCGTGGCCGCTGAGATGGATATAAGCATTCTCTATATCCAGGCAATGTCCTCAATATCCCTGATAGGTATTTTCATGGTTGCCTACGGATCCAACAATAAATATTCTCTTATAGGGGCTTTCAGGAACTTTGCAAGAATGGTTGGATATGAGGTCCCACTCATTATCACTGTTATAAGTGTGGCAATCATGGCAAACAGTCTTGATATTATTGAGATAGTGAAAGTTCAGGATCCGATGTGGTTTATTATACTACAGCCAATTGGTTTCTTTGTATTCTTTGTAGCTTCAATGTCCGAGATGGGGCGTCTGCCTTTTGACCAGACAGAGGCAGAAGAAGAGCTTGTGGCCGGATGGATCACCGAATATACAGGTATGAGATTTGGTCTTGGTTTCTTTGCAGAATATATCCATATGATCCTTGGATCATTCCTGATTGCTCTTCTGTTCCTTGGAGGATGGAATCTGCCATGGCTTGTACCGGGAATATTGACCTCGAATTTGATCCTTGGGTTCATTGTGCCTACAGTCGTCCTGGTGGCGAAAGCAGCTATTGTCCTTATGTTTATAATTATGCTTCGATGGGCAGTTCCAAGGTTCAGGATCGATCAGGTTGTGAACCTGAGCTGGAAGAAACTATTCCCACTTTCAGTAATAAACCTTGTATGGGCCATAGCATTGACTCTGTACATGGGAGTGTGAGATCTTATGGTAGTGAAAAATATATTAAAATCATTAAGGAACATCTACAGACCCCCTGTTACCCGTAAATATCCGGAGTCAGAAACAGAGATGTCCGAGAGGTATAAAGGGCTTCAGAAACTTGATAAATCTCAATGTATTGGTTGTGGTATATGTGCAAACACATGTCCCAACAGAGCGATAAGGGTAGTAAGGGCAAAGGTCAGCAAAGACAGTGATAAACAAAGATGGTTCCCGGAAATAGATATCGGTCACTGTATGTTCTGTGGTCTATGTATTGACCAGTGTCCAAAGGAAGCTCTGTCAAGTACAGGAATATGTTCTAAAGGAATTGTAAAATGGAAACATGAGGAACTTCTCTGCACGCCGGAGATGCTGGCAAGAGAGGTCCCGATCGATGATGAGGAGGGAAAGGAGTAAATGTACGTTATTGGAGAACTAATCGCATTTTTAATATTTGCAGTCGCCCTGATCGCTTCTTCTATCTTTGTTATAGCAGCGAAGAATATTGTCAGGGCAGGATTATCCCTTATAATTTCCCTGTTCAGTGTGGCAGGGCTTTATATGCTGCTTAACGCTTACTTTCTTGGAGTGATCCAGGTGCTGGTATATGTAGGCGCAATTGGCATACTGATTCTGTTTGCGATCATGCTGACAAAAAGCGAGATGGGAAGTGATAGTGATGTTAGATAATCCGGCTAAACAACTTGCATCATTATCCAGATTCGTGCCTTCAAATCCAGGCAGCCTGTTGATCGTACTGCTCTTTCTGGCAGTTATTTCAGTATCCCTGATTGGAACAGCATGGCCGGTGGCAGATCAGCCACTAGGCGATTTTGCGGATCCAAGCAACATAGAAAAGATAGGAATGCTGCTGTTTACTGAATTTGTTGTTGCGTTTGAGGTACTTGCACTGGCCCTGCTTGCAAGTCTGGTAGGTGCTATTTATCTTGCAAGAGAGGAGGTTGAAAAATGATTGCACTGGAACATTATCTGATACTTTCTGCAATCATTTTCTCAATAGGTCTCTACGGACTGATGACCCTGAAGAACGGTATACGTCTTATGATGTGTATTGAGCTTATGCTAAATGCAGCAATAATCAATCTTGTGGCCTTTTCTGCATACAGCCATGATATAACCGGGCAGGTATTTGCACTGTTCATTATTGCCCTGGCAGCAGCAGAGGCTGCAATAGGACTTGCTATTATGTTATCTATTTACAGGGTGCGTGATGATATCAACCTTAATGAAGTCAATATACTGAGGTGGTAATAAATGAACATAGGAGATATTGCGTTTTTAATACCACTTCTACCGGCACTTGCGTTTGTAGTTACTCTCTTCTTTGGAAAGAAGATGTATTCAGGAGGCGCACTGCTTCCAATAGGTGCAATTGGTGCCTCGTTTATTATCTCACTGCTGATAACCATTAACCTGCTACAGAACCCTGATCAGGTTATACACCAGTCTGTTCACTGGTTTGCGGTGTTCAATCTGGGTATTCTGATTGATCCGCTTGCTGCGGTCATGCTGACAATGGTATCATTTGTGAGCTTGCTGATCCATATTTATGCTATAGGTTATATGGAACATGACCCTTCAAAACCAAGATATTTTGCAGAAACATCCCTGTTTACTGCCGCAATGCTTGGTGTAGTACTCTCAGATAATATCCTTCAGATGTTCATTTTCTGGGAACTGGTAGGTCTTTGTTCATATCTTCTTATTGGTTTCTGGTACCAGAAGCCTTCTGCAGCTGCAGCTGCAAAAAAAGCATTCCTGACAACCCGTGTAGGAGACATCATGTTCCTTGCAGGAATAATTATCCTGTTTGCGAGCATGTTCCAGGCATTCAATGGTGAGATTCCGGAGGGTGTTTATCTTCTGCAGTTTAGTGAAATGTTCAATAGTATAGATGCATTATCAGGAATGACCGCAACCATATTCGGAATGGAAGTAGGTCATCTGACCCTGATCGCACTGCTCTTCTTTGGAGGAGCGGTTGGGAAATCAGGTCAGTTCCCGCTGCATGTATGGCTTCCTGATGCAATGGAAGGTCCAACAACAGTTTCAGCTCTTATCCATGCAGCAACCATGGTTACAGCCGGTGTATATCTGGTTGCAAGAACGTTCCCTATGTTCCTTGCAGCACCCGATGCACTACTTGTGGTAGCGTATATTGGAGGGTTCACAGCACTGTTTGCAGCAACCATGGGACTTGTGATGAACGATATCAAGCGTGTACTTGCATATTCCACAGTCAGTCAGCTGGGTTACATGGTGCTTGGACTTGGAATGGGTGCAGCAGTTGGACTGGAGGCAATCGGTGTATCCGTGTTCCATCTTATCAACCATGCATTCTTCAAGGCACTGCTCTTTTTGTGTGCGGGAAGTGTTATCCATGCGGTAGGTACCCAGGATATGCGCCAGATGGGAGGACTTGGTAAAGCAATGCCTGTAACTGCGGTCACAATGCTTATTGCATCACTTGCACTGGCAGGTTTTGGTATTCCCGGAACAGCTGTAGGTACCAGTGGCTTCTTCAGTAAGGATGCAATCATTGAAACGGCATTTGTATTCGGAGAGCATACCCATGACTGGATACCATACATCTTTGCAATACTGGCAGCTCTTCTGACATCTATCTACATCTTCCGGCTGTTCTTCATGACATTTTCCGGAAAATCACGCAGTAAAACAAAGGCACATGAATCACCATCTATAATGACTGTTCCTCTGATGATACTGGCTGCATTCTCACTGCTCTTTGGTGCACTCACCATCAAGCCATTCATCAATTTCATGGAACAGACCTTTGAAAATAATGTGATCAGCCTTAACATTGAACATCTGGCAACTCTCGGGAACTATAACCTGGTTCAGGAACACGGACATGAACCTCTGCTGATCCTTTGGTTGCCTGTGATCGTTGCTGTTGCCGGTCTTGTGATATCATATCTGCTTTACTATAAACAGGTCATTGATATCAGCAAAGTGGTTTCAAGACAGAATCCGGTATACAGGCTGCTTTATAACAGATATTACCAGCACAGGATACTGACTGAACTGCTGGCAACAAGGATTGTATATGAAACAATAAGTCTTTCAGCTGATTTCTTCGATCGCAAGTTCATAGATTCCATAGTAGACGGAACCGGTAAAGTAACAATGTCAACCGGTAATGTCCTGAGACGGATTCAGACCGGTGTTATTCAGAACTATGTGACTGCGGTCATTGCAGGGGTTGGTCTGCTGATCGTACTGCTTAAACTGATCGTGGAGGTACTCTGATGTTACCAATAATTTCCCTCATGATCCTGATAGCACTGATCGGTGCTATAGTTACACTATTTACTAAAACAAAAGAACAGGCAAGGATGATAGCACTGGCCACATCAGTGGTGACATTGATCGGTGCCTTATATATGTTCTTCAGATTTGACAGTGAATCACCCATGCTTCAGTTTGTGGATTCATTTAACTGGATCCCTTCACTTGGAGTAACATATACTGTGGGAGTTGATGGTATCTCAATGCCGCTTGTACTTCTCACAGCAATTGTGGTTCCTCTGGTGGTCCTGTATTCATGGAACGAGTCCAAGGATCCTGGAAAGTTCTATGCCATGATACTTGCAACCTATGCAGGTGTGATCGGTGTATTCACTTCAATGGATTTCTTCCTGTTCTATGTATTCTGGGAACTGAGCATTATACCTATGTTCTTCATGATCAACATGTGGGGCGGACCTGAGAAAGGATATGCTTCGATCAAGTTCCTTCTATATACCCATGTAGCATCACTTGTAATGCTGCTTGGAATATTTGCAATGTACTTTGGAACCTTATTCCAGACAGGAATAGCTACATTTGATATTCCGACACTTCTTGCCCAGTATCAGCTGATTGAATCTGACCTTGCCCGAACAATGATATTCATTGCACTGCTGATCGGATTTATTGTGAAAATGCCTGCAGTCCCCTTCCACAGCTGGTTACCTCATGCTTATGTACAGGCACCAACTGCAGGTACAATCCTGATGGCTGCAATAATGTCAAAGATGGGTGCATATGCTCTGTTCAGGTTCATTCTTCCTATGCTCCCATTTACAGGCAGTACTGATCTGATGGTAAGCATCCTGGCTGCACTGGGTGTTCTGAGCATTATTTACGGTGCATTTCTTGCACTGGCACAGGATGATCTGAAGAGAATGGTTGCATTCTCCAGTGTAAGCCACATGGGCTTTGTTACACTGGGTGCAATGGCATTTGTACCACTGTCTGTCTCAGGTGCAATGTTCCAGATGTTCTCACATGGTCTTATCACATGCCTGATGTTTATGTCAATAGGTGCGATACAGGTTATGACCGGTACCCGCCTGATCTCCGAGCTGGGAGGTCTGGCTCAAAAGATGCCCAAACTGGCATTTTTGATGGTAGCTGGATTTATGGCCTATCTGGGACTTCCAGGATTTAGTGGATTTATTGCAGAGTTCACAGTTCTTAACTTCTCTTACATATCCCTGCCCTCCTATGTGATAGCTGCAATATTTGCGATAGTGATCACAGCAGCATATCATCTATGGGCATTGCAGAGGGCTATGTTTGGAGTGTTCAATGAGAAACTTGGAGATATTCATGACATATCCAATCTGCAGACCTTTTCAATGGCAGTATTTGTCCTGCTGGCACTGTATTTTGGATTAAACCCAAGCCCGGTAATGGATATGATAATAACAAATGCAGAACAGATAGTTGGCCTTATGGCAGTGGCGGGGGTGTGAAAAATGGAAAATATACTTTTATTTTCACCTGAAATAATTCTGGCTGTTACCGCGATCGTGGTACTGTTTACAGGTCTGTTCCTGAAAACAGAACATAAATCCGTACTTGGATATATTGCAGTTGCCGGAGTCATTATTTCAATGGCTCTGACCCTGAGTATCATGCTTTCCATGACAACAGCTTCGATGTTCTATGGTACAATGGTGATAGATTCACTATCCCAGCTATTCAAGCTGATATTCCTGTCAGTTGCACTGCTGGTATCAATAGCATCAATAAAATACGTCAGTGGCAGCAGAAATACTGAAGAGTTCTATTCCCTAATGCTTCTGGCAGTTATCGGTATGATGGTGGTATCATCATCCAATGACCTGATCACTCTCTTTGTAGGATTTGAGCTTGCAGGGCTTGCAACTTATGCACTGGTAGGATTTGAGAAAAAGAACATTGTTCTGCTGGAAGCTTCGATGAAGTATTTTATCATAGGAGCACTTTCATCAGCACTCATTCTTTTTGGAATGTCCTATGTATATGGTATGACCGGAACAACAAGTATACCCGGTATTGCTGAAAATGCGTCCCTTCTTGCAGAAAGCCCTATCGGACTTGCAGCTGTTGTTCTTCTGATTGCAGGATTTGGATACAAGATGGCCCTTGTACCGTTCCATATGTGGGCACCTGACACTTATCAGGGTGCATCTCCTGTGATATCGGCACTGCTTGCAGGCGCTTCAAAAAAGATGGGTTTCATCGCAGCATTCAAGGTAATTATCGTTGCCCTGATCGCTCTTAGTGCTGATTGGAGAACGATATTTGCTGTTCTTGCTGTGATCACAATGACCCTTGGGAATGTTGTTGCACTGACCCAGACAAGTGTCAAAAGGATGCTTGCCTATTCCTCTGTTGCACAGGCAGGATATATAGCAATGGCTTTTGTTGTACTGACACCAACAGCTCTTGCAGGTGGTATCCTTTACATAATGTCTCATGCGTTCATGAAGGCAGGTGCTTTTATTGCAGTGGGAATCGTCGGGTTTATGGTACTCCTTGGTAACAGGGAAGCACGCAATGTTGACCATATCGATAATTTCAAAGGACTTGCAAAAAGAATGCCATTGACTGCTTTTTCCCTCATGGTCTTTTTGTTTGCTCTGGCAGGAATACCTGCAACGGCAGGATTTGTGAGTAAGTTCGTACTGTTTGCATCAACCATTGAAGCAGGACTTGTATGGCTTGCAGTGATCGCGATTCTCAACAGTGCGATCTCACTGTTCTATTATGCAAGGGTTGTAAAGTACATGTACTTCATGCCTGCGGAAGGCGGAAGGGTTTCAGAACCTGCTCCGTTTGCAGTAGCAATGATAATTGCACTGGCCGCAGTACTGATTATTGGAATATGGCCTGAACCGTTTATCTACTGGGCAACAGAAGCTGCAAAGGTGCTTTTGATCTGATGGAGGAATAAAGAATGACAGATTGTGACTTATGTGGAGTAGCTCTACCAACTCTTAACAATGTAAAAGTATTTGCTCAGGAAGATGATGATAAATCATCATTTGGTTCAAATCGCATACGTAAAACAGAAGGCCAGTCAGTAATGATGCCCAGGTATACATCCCATGCCCCTCTGGGGGTATGGGCCGGGGTTTGTGATAATTGTCTCAGATCTGCCAGTGAAGTTGCAGAGTCTGTTCTATCAGAGGACAATAAATCCGCTGGTACAAGTGGGACCTGTGAGATGTGTGGTGCCAGGACTATGCTCTTTGAGGTAGATATCGAAATCCCTTCATTTTCCAGGGGTAGTGAACCTGATACTTCACAGATCTGCGCCAGTTGTCTGGAAGCGTGCAAGGAAGTTTACGAAAAGATGTCTTCAGATGGTGGCTCAGGTCACCATTAATTTTTTTATTTTAGTGTATATGTAACTGCTCTCATGATGCTATCAGAAGCAGTACTATCAGTATCGTCAGTCTTACACCCATGGTCATTGACAATGAGAATGAGACTATGGTAATACCTGTTTTTGGACCGAATATGGATACATATCTTGGAAGCAGTGACTTTATTCCAAAGAAAGGTATCATGAACATACTTCCTACCATGAGTATAATCATTGCCTGGATAGCTGTGATGGTACCTTCATGGACCATTGGTCCAAGCAGGGATATTCCAAGTATCGGGCTTACCACATAGCTTGTCAGGGGAACAATGCTTTCAGGTGGTATTCCGAAAATATCTACAAGTGGGAGAACACTGAAGATCTCAAACACTCCCATATCCTGAAGTATGAATACAAGAGTTGTCATGACAAGATATATGGTAGCGATTTTAAAGAATAGCTTTTTTTCTCGTCTCAAAGCACGTCGAAATGCTGTATTTAATGAAACCTTTTCAGAGTTACCGTCGTCAGGTACATTGCATTTGTTCTTTTTCAGGAATAATCTGCTCAGGAGTATTATAAGAGATATTTTGACAATAGCTGTTATGATAAATACCATCACATAAAATCCACCAACTATCAGCCCGAGAGCAGGTATCACGATAGGTATCTGGTAGGTAAGTATTTCCCGGAAATAGGCAGGTGTGCTGTTAAG
>SKZM01000212.1 GCA_007127385.1 Methanosalsum sp. | reverse complement strand
AATAACAGATCCACGAGTTCCGAATCCAAGTGCCATAATTGTGCCAAGGTTGGTCCCTATGATCCATGGTGAAATTATAGACAAACCCTGTACACCATATTTATTCCATATCTCCAATGCTTTTCTTTTTATCAGGGATCTATGCAATTCATTATAACTAATCTTTGAGATAAATGTATCGTGAAATTTTTTGATCCTGTAGTATCCGATTATAATAAAATGAACCTGGACTATCTTTGCAAGAAATGCAGCCAGACCAACCCCAACCGGATTTAATTCAACATAAATACCTATCGGTATCACCATAAATATCTTTACTACAGGGGCAGATGTGATAATAAACACAAGAATATATGCCCAAAGTCCATCAGCATTATACATTTCTGTGCTGATCGATTGAACTATCGAATCCATGTCCATATATCAGCGAATGAAAGTACTTTACTTATAAAGCTTTTATCTATTTGTCCTTAGTATGCCCTGATAAACTGAAAATTTAGAGCAAGAAGCAAAATATTGTATCATAATCAAAGTGGTCCAGGGATTACTTATATACAAATAAAGCCAAATAATTAATTTGAACTTAGAATCAACGGGGTAAGTATTTTTACTATAAATGCAGCACTGGCTTATTGAAGAAATCCCGGAATGAGAAAAAAATGACAGATCTCAGACAATTACTTGTCCTTGCTTTTGGTAGTATTAGTAATGCCAAGCTCAGATCAGCTCTTACAACACTGGGCATAATAATTGGTGTCGCGGCTGTGGTGGCCAATGTATCTCTGGGTGCAAGCTTTAACCAATATTTCACAGATGAACTTGGAGAAATTGGAGATAATTTTATTGTTATTTACAGTGAAGATATAAATATCTTTGATGATAACCAGCTTGAAATAATCAGAAGAACACCCGGTGTCGATGGAGTGTCACCTATAAAGCAACGAGTCGCAGAGGTGACATTTATGTCCACTTCAAGACAGATCAATATTCAGGGTACTACACAGGATTATGCAGATGTAGCAAGCCTTAGTCTGGAAAATGGAATTTTTTTTACTGATAAAAGCAAGTATGTAGCTGTAATAGGAGATAGTATTGCCAACGAAAGATTTGATAGGAGTATCCATGCAAGAAATTCAATAGAAATTTCATTTAGAAGAACTGACGGAACAGTTACAACTCAGAAGTTTAAGGTCATTGGTGTCATTGAAAGCCCTGAATCGGAATTTATACAATCCGGAGCAGAGCCTGATAATAGAATATTCATACCCATTTCAGTTATGAATGAACTTTTAGATGAAACCGACTATGGTGGTTTTTCAGCAAGAACCGCTACTGCAGAAGAAGTGAGACCGGTTTCTGACCAAATCGATCGAAATCTTGCACGCAGCCTTGGAGTATCCACCAGGGATATAGACAACGATGATGCAAAACCATATTCAATATTTAATCAAGCAGACATTATAGACCAGTTAAATGAAGTTTCTGGAGCATTGACAGTACTTATTACATCAGTAGCACTGATAGCGCTTCTTGTAGGATCTATAGGAATCATGAACATAATGCTGGTAACAGTAACTGAGAGAACAAAAGAAATAGGCCTTATGAAGTCTCTTGGGTTTACCTATATAGACATTTTAGGTTTGTTTATAATAGAGTCGATCATAATTGGTTTGATCGGAGGTATCCTAGGAACCTTGCTGGGATTGGTTGGATCTTTTGCTGTTGAAATATATCTGGATCTCCCGCATGTATTCCCATTATATCTGATCTTAACCGGATTTTTAATATCAGTGATCATAGGACTTATTTCAGGCATTTATCCAGCAAATAAGGCTGCAAAGATGAATCCTGTAGATGCTTTGAGACAAAATTGATATATTTGATATTTATGGTAATTATTTATTATCAAAATAATCAATTAAGCCATTAATTGCAGTATAAATACTTCCAACACCTGTAATATAATATGTAATCCTTAAAGTTTCAAATATTTCCTTTTTTGTAGCTCCCTCATCCATGGCCTGTTTTGCAAGAACCTTGACGCCATCAACTGCTCCTTTGGATGCATCAAGGGACATTGCTATAAGTAATTTGTATTTCAAAGGGATATCTCCATCAGCAAATGACAGATCAGCTGTATTTTCAATCTGATCGAATAATTCCGGATCATTATTTCTTATTATTTCCAATGGGTCTTTGGGCATTGATCTTTCACTCCAGGATCCTATTAATTCTATCATTTATTTATCTGTTTATATTTTTATCGCAGCCCGTTAAATCAGAAGCCCCAGAAAAGTCCATGCAACAGTTAGCACAGATCCAGCTCCAATAAGGCATCCGCTCATTTTGCCCATAGATGAACTTAATGGAGTTCTTGCTTCTTGAATACCATATTCTCTTAAACTTTCTGCAGCTGATCCTTCAAATAATCCTGCCAGACCATCGGTAATGGAATCACCGATTGCACTTCCAATAATAGCCCCAAGGATTCCAGCAAGAGAAGCACCAATTAGTGCTGCGATCATTAACACTCCTGTATCAATTGCTCCAAATATGACATCAGCCCCGGTTGACCTTACACTTCTTCCACTGGATTTAATGATGATAAGAGGAAATAATGCAAAGAAAACTAACAATGGACCCAGGATTCTGGTATGTTCGATTGAATATGCAACCAATCCGATCAGTATCACGGATAAAACGATAAGACTGATCATTGCAGGAATAAAACCTTCCTTTTTCATGAATTAACATTAATTGCTACAGTTATTTATGCATTATGAGATTTTAAAAATTACCTTAATTTGTAATGCCCTTGCTTGATCTTTTAATACTATAAAATTAACTGCCACCGATAAAATGAAATGATGGTCAGGATAACAGTCCATATTAACCGGCTCAGGAACATCCAGATTCCAACATATACCATCTGCGCTCCAAATCCAAGAGCTGTAAAAGCTGCAACATGAGTACCTGTAACTCCTGGAGATCTGAGCAAGAGACTGGAGACCCCATATATTGTCCCAGATCATGACAGTTTTTTTCAGTTTACTGGATACACCTGATCCATCCCAGCCACAATTTCAACAGGAATAACAATGAATATTTTGATCATAGGTGCTGCTGCAAGAAGAAATACAAGACAATATGCCCACAGCCCATCAGATAATTTAGCTGTGAAATCAATGATTGGGATACGGAATCCATTTTAAACACTCGATAAAAGTAACTTAACACATTTTAGCTTGACTCAAAATTAGATTACCTATTTTGATTAAATTATGATCGTTTGGTACTACAATTAAATTCTACTTTTGCTATCTCAGGTTATTATCTCAAATCCATAAAATGAAATAGTTGTGATTTAAATCGTCCATAACAGCAGACTTAAGCACATCCATATTCCCAGAACAGTCATACGTGCACCAAAGCCAAGTGCCATTACTGTAGCAAGATGAGTACCGGTGATCCCGGGAGATATAATTGAAAGACCAGGGACTCCATATTTGTTCCATACCTCCCTAGCTTTCTTCTTTCTTCCTGAAATGTTCACCTGCTCACACTCAACTTCAGAATTGAACCTTTCACGAAACGAATTCATCTTCGAATATGCAATAATGATCAGGTATACAGGAATAAGGTTTCCAATAAAGGCTGATAAAGCAACTGTAAATGGATCCAGTCCAATCCCGATAGCTATTGGGATTACAATCAATATTTCTATCAGTGGTATAGCTGCAAGTATGAATACAAGAAGATAAGCCAGCAATCCCTCAGAATTATACAGTTGTGAGATCATTAGATCAAGCATAGTTTCAACATCCCGGTCATGGTTGATGTGGATTCATCTTAGAATATAACTTAAATGATAAAAATGATTCTGATATCAGGAATAATAGAATCCAAAATCAGGATATAGCATCACAATATACTCAGGAACTTCTTTCTATTATCGGTTCATGATTACTGTCTTTGGTCAAACCCCGGCTATCATGGTTCTGTCTGCACGATCTAATTTCATTGATGAAAGCAGGACCGTATTTTTTTAATTTGTGTTCACCAACACCATGTATTTTCAGGAAATCTACATGGTTTTCAGGTAGCATGGCAGCCATTTCCATAAGACTCTTATCAGAGAATATTATATAAGGAGGAACATTCTGTTCATCTGCGATTTGTTTTCTCAGCTTCCTCAATGATTCAAAAAGACCGGAAATAGCCTCCTCAGTTAGCCTTTTTTCTGAAATGATATTAACGGATTTAGAAGGCACGGTCAGTTCAATCTTTAGATTACCATTTAGCACATCTTCACTTTTATCATTCAGATTCAAAATTGGATATCTTCCGCCCTTTTGTTCCAATATTCCCTTATTTATCAACTCACGTAATATGTCCAGCCACTGTTTTTTAGTAAATAATTTCCCTTTTCCATAACTTTCAAGAAGATGATGACTGTTCTTCTGAATTTTCTTTGAACCGGATCCGGTAAGAACATCTACTGTATAACATGCACCATATCTCTGGTCAAGCTCCTTTATACATTTAAGTATCATTTCAGCATATTTTGTTCCTTCAAATTTTTCTTTTGGATTAAGGCAAACGTCACATTTTTTGCAGTTAGACTCAGGATGGGTTTCTCCAAAATATTCGAGCAACACTTTTCTGCGACATTGGGTGCTCTCACAGTAATTGATCATCTTTCTCAACTGCATCAAAGCAGCATCCCTTTCTTCTTTAGTCCTTTTTTGTTCTATAAAGTATTCAATTTTATACTTATCAGCATAACTGAAAAAAAGAATACATTCACATGGCAGTCCATCACGACCACCTCTTCCAGTTTCCTGATAGTAGCTTTCCAGGTTTTTTGGGAGATCATAATGTATAACAAACCGTACATCGGGTTTGTCAATGCCCATTCCAAAAGCCACAGTTGCAACAATTATATCTATGTTATCCTGAATAAAGGAATTCTGATTGCATTCCCTTTTAAAATCAGAAAGTCCTGCATGATAAGCAAGTGTTTTGAAGCCGTCTTTATTGAGTCTTTTTGAAAGGGTTTCAACCAGACTGCGGCTTTGACAATAGATTATCCCGGATTCTCCACGATGTATCTTCAGATAAGCCTTCAACTGACGGTATGTATCCTTTTTTGCTTTTACATGATAAAAGAGGTTTTTTCGATTAAAACTGGCCCTGTAAGTTCTGCAATCCTCAAGACTGAGTTGTTTTATTATATCTTTTTCTACCTTGGGACTGGCAGTAGCAGTAAGAGCAACGATCGGTACATTCCTGAAACTTTTTTTTAGAATATTTAGTCTGCGATATTCGGGCCTGAAATCATGCCCCCACTCTGAAATGCAGTGAGCTTCATCCACTGCAAACATACTCACCTTTCCCTTTTTGAGATAAGAAAAGGTATCACTCATGATCAGTCTTTCAGGTGCTACATACAGAATTTTGATCTGATTATCAATCAACTTCTCATGCACCTGTTTCATTTGAGAATAACCAAGGGTGCTATTGAGATATTCTGCTTCGATTCCATTAGCTTTAAGGTTATCAACCTGGTCCTTCATAAGGGAGATCAGAGGGGATATAACAACAGTGACACCATCCATCATAAGTGCAGGCAATTGGTAACATAGAGATTTTCCGCCACCAGTAGGCATTAATGCAAACGTATCCTTTCCTTCGAGAATATCGCTTATTATCTCTTTCTGAAGAGGACGAAAATCATTATAACCAAAATATTTCTGCAGAATATGTTGCATAAAAATTACCCGATAACAAAGTGATGATAAGTGTTTTTACATTACTACCTCAGTGGTAATATATAAACAAAATCCTTGCAGTGTGAAAGTAAACATAACCAATTCAATATTATAAGGGCTTATCGTGCAAGAATCGATTACTTTGCTACTATAACGTCAACTGGTAATCTCCACATAGACATACGA
This sequence comes from Methanosalsum sp., assembly GCA_007127385.1. GTDB lineage: Archaea > Halobacteriota > Methanosarcinia > Methanosarcinales > Methanosarcinaceae > Methanosalsum. Next base: position 2,441 of record SKZM01000212.1, on the reverse strand, counting down.
GCCTCTTCAATCACCTCAAACCCGGCTTCTTCCATTGACTGTCTGGTATATATTGGTCTGCAATCAAAAACAAAAGGTAATTTTTCATGCAACCATTCATACAATTTCATGAAAATATTTTCCTGTTCCTGACTGGATAATGCTATAACACAGATACGACCATTACTTTTGAGAACCCTTCTACATTCACCAAGAACTTCCGGAATCCGGGCAGTATCAAATAGCTCAAGAACAAAGCTCATGAAGAGCACATCAAATGAGTTATTCCTGAAAGGAAGGTACACGGCATCACCCCTTATCAAATAGGTCCTGTCAGATACTTCTCTGTTCTGAATTTCCTGTCGGGCCCTTGTAAGCATCTTTCCAGAAATATCTATTCCGCATACTTTTGCATTTTTTCCAGCGGATCGGGCCAGAGAAGCTGTGCATCTGCCAGGTCCACAGCCAACGTCAAGAACTGATTCACCCTTTTTCAGTTTAAGCATCTGAAATCCTTTCTTTTTAGGCCTTCTCTCAAAAATATCAATTAACCAATAGATTCTGCTCAGCCGGTCATAATTTATCTGAGCTTCTTTTTTTGTGTGTGTCACCCGGCTTATATCCTTTTCTTTCACCATGGATAGTTTTTTTTGAGTTCTATAATATATAGCTCATTTGTATTATTTGCATTTCAGATTTTTAATTGATATATAGGTCCACAGATCCGTTTAGGTTGGTTATGTCACTATTTTGCTGCAAGTGGCCAGAAATAACAATCAGTACAGTGAACTACCCTATGCTAAAGACATAGGGTTTTTACGCTCCACTTATAAAATCTTTTAGGTATAGCAAATATTTAGACAATTATAATTGTTTTGCACAAAAACATTTGTCTAAAAATCACATATTATAATGAATTATGGAGAAAATGAATATTCAACCACACTGCGATACAGGAAATGGATCCATTGATAAATGAGTGATCGTTAAAAAAATAAGTACAGATTTTGAATAGCAAAAAACTGCATCAATAGTAAAAATTATTGCAAAAAATAAATAATGATGAGTACAGAATGAAACTGTATTCATCCTGATATCTGATTATTGGTTTCTAGCCGGTCTTTTTGGATTTGGAGCTTTTATTTTTGAAGCTACCTTATCATCAGAAATATTGCGATATTTTATCCGCCTTTTTCTGTTTCCATTCATTTTTTGATCTTTACTGGAACCTGGTGGTTTCTGGACTTTCTTCCATGAGGATCTGGGACCGGATTCTTTGTTCTTATTATTGGATTTATTGTCCCGAAACTTATTGTTACTTGACCCACTGCTCCTGGAATCGAAATGGACCTTGGAAAAATCATCACATTCAATATTCTCAATATTTACATCATATTTCTTAACAATGGTTTTGAATACTTTATTGTCACCGGGACTTAAAAGTGTAATTGCTTTACCAGATTCACCGGCTCTTGCAGTACGTCCGATCCTGTGAATATACTCTTCCGGATTGTGGGAGAGACCATAATTATAAACATGGCTCACACCTTTTATATCCAAACCTCTGGAAGCAACACCTGAAGCAATAAGGATTTTAGGTCTACCTTTATTGAAGTTATCTATTACCTTAAGCCGATTACTCTGCTTTATTTTACCGTGGATCATGTTGGCTTTTATTCCATTTGATCGCAGGTTCTTTGAAACTGTTTCCACATTTGCACGTGTTGGACAGAATACAATAACTCTATCTGAGGTTTCTTCCTTGAGCAGATGTACAAGTAAAGAGAATTTTTCTTTCTGGTCAACCCTGTAGTAATATTGTTTTAATAGCGTATCATCTACATGTGCTTCCGTTTTTTCAAATGCTGGATTATCCATATATTTTGTTTTGAGCTGATTTATTTCATCTGATATTGTTGCCCCGAATAAAGCAATCTGTCTTTTATGGGGTACAGCTTTCAGTATCTTTTTAATATCGTCAAAAAATCCCATATCAACCATAATATCAGCTTCATCAAGGACCAGAGTTTCAACATTTGATAAATCTATGGTCTTTCTCTGAACATGATCAAGTAATCTGCCTGGGGTAGCTACCACAATATCTGCCCTGGATAGTTGTCTTATCTGGGGACCAATAGCAACTCCACCATAGATAGTTGCTATTGAAAAATCAATATATTTTCCAAACTTGTTAAACTCATTGGATATCTGGGAAGCCAGTTCACGGGTAGGGACTACAATTAACGACTGAATGCCTTGCCCATGTACTATTTTATCAAGTAAGGGTATCGCAAAGGCCGCAGTTTTTCCGGATCCGGTATGTGAAATTCCTATAACATCTTTTCCTGAAGCGATCAAAGGAATTGTTTGCTCCTGAATATCTGTTGGAGTTGTTATACCTTCATTATTAAGCGCTCTGACTATCTGTGATTTTATATCAAGTGATTCGAATGACATGATTT
>SKZM01000216.1 GCA_007127385.1 Methanosalsum sp. | reverse complement strand
TACGTTCCAAAGGATATTTACAATATTGATTCACTCCAGTTCTTTGTCTTTGATATTCGAAGAAAAAACACAGGAAAACCCTATTCCATTGATGAAAAAAGGAAACTTGCAGATGAATACGGACTTGCTCAGGTGAAATTTTTCGGAGAATATCCTGTCAGGGATGCATCCCAGAAAATACAGAAAATTATAGAAAAACTGGGGAAGGATAAACGTGAAGGTGTAGTGGTCAAGGATCCAGAGATGGTATTGCAGCCAATGAAATACACATCCTCTCAGAGCAACTGTGCTGATCTAGAACATGCCTTCAAATTCTATAATGATACTGGAAGAGATTATCTCTTCTCCCGCATTGTAAGAGAGGGATTCCAGTCAGTTGAATGGAATGAAAATGATGAAGAGCTCCAGAAAAGGTGTCTTCAGCTTGGCCAAAGCATTCTCATCCCAATGGTTGAAACAATAACTAAAGTTGGCCGCAGTGAAAGAATCACAGATAATGTTCAGATCAGGGTAAAAAATTTAGATACTGCAGGTAAATTCAAAAATTATCTTCAAAGGCTTGGAATTGAAGCAGTTTTTGAAGAACCCGTAAAAGAGGGCGATGATCAATATCTTGTCAGGATAAAAAAGCTCCACAAGAGCACAAATGACAAGACAGAATCCATATGGAACGGAGACTACTGGTAAATCCCCTGACCATCTGTTCTCAGAGGCAGTTAATTTTTCAAAAAAGATATATTGCTGTGAAAGTATTATTCCATCAAACCGATACGGAGTAATCAGAGAATATGACAAAAATAACTGTTATTGGTAATGAAGGAAGTGGGAAGACCACACTCGCTTCAAAACTTGGCAAGAAGGGAAATGTTTCTGATATTGTTACATATGAGTTCAGCAAAAGCGGTGAAGTACTTACAACAATAGACCCTGCAGGATATCCAAAATCCATCAAACCCCTGCTAACAGCCCTTCACCTATCAGATATTGCCCTTGTGTGCATTCCACCGGAAGGCCCGGATATATATGCAGGCGAGTGTATACTGAGCCTTGACCTGCTAAATTACAGACATGGTATCTTCGTACTGACAAAATCTGATACTACCTATCCTTATGCCCAGGATGAACTGAAGGACAAAATAAAAAAAATAGTTACAGGAACTGCCCTTGAAGAATGGGACTATATTGGGGTATCAGCCACAGAGCATGAGGGAATGAATGAATTAAGAGATATGATATTCACTATTGGAAAAAAAGTTGATTCAGAGCACAGAGAACTGGATTCCCAGAGACCCAGAGTGGTCATTGACCAGGTATTCAATGTTACAGGAATAGGATGTGTTGCCCTGGGAGTTGTAAAGCAGGGTACGATCAATATTAAGGATAAACTCAATGTATATCCGGTCAGCAAAGAAATTGAAATACGTTCCATCCAGATACATGATGAGGACACAAAGCAGGCTTTTACAGGAGACAGGGTAGGACTTGCTCTGAAGAATATTCAATCCAAGGAGATTGATCGGGGATATATAATATCAGAAAAGGAACTCGTTGATACTGGATTCAGTCTGAAATGCCATATATCTCCTTTTTCAAAGAAAATTGATCTTTTTGATGTATTACATCTGTTCAGTGGGATCCAATCATCTCCTGTCAGAGTTGAAAGAATTGAGTTCAATGATACAGAAGTTGACAGTGCAGATCCCGGAAGTGAATGTATTCTCCATCTTGCCGGTGAAAAAGAGATTGCATACAGCACTCGGGACAGGTTCATAATTGTTAACCTGGATGAAAAACAGAGATTTTCAGGTTACGGATTCCCTGAATGAGATTCTGTATCCTCTTCTTCATGGATTAATGGAAAAAAACCTTTTATCTGTGATGGCCTCTGGATCATCCCAACAATCGATGTGTTTTCAGGAAGGTTCATCATGGTCGGCCTGTTTACAGGAGATTTTGAATGAATAGTCTTATGCTGTTTACTGTATCCTGAACTGATTCCAGAAGGGTTAATGATACCGCTTACATGGATATTCTCATATTGTGAAACTCTGGTAGGAGAAAGATCCTTCTTCAGATCCCTTTCCCTGATAGCAGAGCCTTTCTTTTTGCCCCCGTGATAGCTATCCCTTACAATCTCTTCTAGCCCATATTCTCTGCTGAAATTATAAAGGGTAACAAGGCTTTGATTGACCCATCCTATTTCTGAATGTCTGTGATAACCAACCTCAAATCCAAGTTCATATGCTTTTTTAATAAGCCTGTCCTTTTCATCATCACTTATGGATTTCTTTTCATCCCTTTTGCGGAAAATCCTCACCATTCCAGGACCCCCTACTTTTTACTTAAGCAGGTCAAAAACCTTCATGCCCCTGTCTGTAAAGTCCATACGGCGCATATTACAATCGTGCATGGTACCTCGCATTTTAATTATCTGAAGGGCTCGTATCATACTTTTATCATAAAGGAAATTATGCAAAAATATTACTCCGTGTGATGCAAACTGTTCAGTTGTATATGCCTGTGGATCGGTCATCTCTGAGATCAGGACAGTGGTGCATCCCAGTTTTTTCAGGTGTCTGATAAACCTGCTCATTTCCTTTTCCTCCAGAGAGGTATCCTTGGTTGTAAAGCGAATGGCAGACAGTGAATCTATCACAAGCCTCTTTACATTATATTCCCTGACATAGTTTGAAATTTCCTTGTAGACCATTGCAGGTGAGGGTGCATCAGTTTCAAGGGATGCATGACCAACCTCGTATTCCGGTGTTATAATATCATGCATCTCATCCATATACCCATATTCCAGTCTTGGTCCAAGATCAGCAAAAAGGACCTTTCTTGATTTGATCATTACAGGCAGGTTTATCGCATAGTTGGAGATATCATCAATTATGTTCTGTGGACTCTCCAGCAGTGTCACATATAATCCAACCTCACCTTCCGAGGCACCCTGGATCAAGAACTGCATCCCAAATGTCGTTTTCCCACAGCCTGGAGGACCACTTACCAGATAGACTCTTTCAGATAGCAAACCACCCTCAATCAGTTCGTCAAGCCCCTCAATTCCGGTAGGTATTCTCATGATGTGTGTCCTCATTTCAATTTATCATTTAGGTCGCAATTTCAAAGTTATACATCAAATAAGTTAGTTTCTAATTATTGTATCCAGAATAGAGATACTTTAACCCATCGATTTAATTCCTGTGAATTGTAAATATTGATATAGAAAAAAATTACTATTCACAGTATATGAAAAAAACGTCCAGATTCAGTATTGGTTACCTAGAATTCCTATGGACAGCCAAGATGTTCGTTGGGTTTGCAGTTATTTCATTTCTTTTCAGTACTCTCGTATACATGGTAATGGTGGTATTTGCACAGCCTGAACCTGTAAATCATGTAATAGCCACTACTGCAGAAACTGCCATGACAAAGGTTGAGGTCACTACCGGGTACATACCTCTCATGTGGTCGATCTTTATTCACAATACAGTTGCTGTTCTGACAGCCTGTGCCGGTACAGGAGTGTTTCTGTATATGCACAGTCTCATGATAGGTGAACTTGGAATCAGAAAGCAGCACTCAACATACAGCAATATCTCCAGCAGGATTGAGCGCCTTCTCTGGCCGGTATACAGGCTAATCCATTATACTGTATCCAGATTCAATACATCGGTATCTGAAATTGACAGAGAGGTATCTTCCACAGATGAAGGGTCCATATGGGATCTATGCGGATATACAAAGAATGAATACCGGACCTTTTCCTGGATCATGCCCTATACTGTACCTGCACTGGTCATAATTGTAAATGCCGTTCTTATTGGAATACTGTTTGCTTTTCTTAATTTCAACAGTGCACTGATCGCATACCAGTCAATCGGAAATCCGGGAATAATTGCCGGTATACTCTATTCATGGGTTTACTTTACAGTATCTGTGTTACCCCATGGAATCATTGAAATTCCAGTTATCCTCTTCTCTGCAGCAATTGGATACAGATTTGCCAGAATACAGTCAGGAATGATCACTGATAATGATCTGTTTACTGATGATGACATGGATGAGTTGAAAAATGATGTTGAAAAGATAAATTCTGTTACCAGAGAATATTTGAGTTCCGGATATCTCAGGAAATTCTGCCTGATTTCAATCATATTACTGCTGATTGCAGCATATATCGAGATCAATATAACACCCCTGATAATGGAAAGGTCAATGCAGGCAATAGAGGGCTTTATGCTCTGATATGCAAAGATACATCCATAGCTGCACATACTCAGAAAATTATTTTTCAGCTATGTTCATTTCATTGTTTTCTAAATTCCATAATACCTTTTGCTACATTTGAGAGAAGGTGGAATGCAATCTCCTGTGAGGGCCATGAACCAAGTCCACAGTCTGGACCTGCATATTTTATTCTTTCATCGAACAGAGAATATGCCCGCTCAAGCCTCTTTGCAATAACAGACGGAGTTTCCATACCAGTCACAATCTCCTGCAGCATTGAAGGGTTCTTCCATACATTAATACTGTGCTTTTCATTTAGGATCGCACCCAGATTGGAAATATCTGTTCTTGCAATACCAACCCTCAAAAAGGAATCCCATTTCTCAAGAATGTTTTTGTCAATCAGTTCGAAATATGACGGATTTGCAGCAGATTCGATACCTATCACATTTATGCTTTCTGACTGGCAGGCAAGTTCATAATGCAGAGGAGAATGCAGGTGGATCTCCACATCAATATTGTTTCTGCTGGCATAATCTCCTGAAGCTGTCAGTGCATCGATTATAGGTGGATTTTCAAACATGATCTGAGAATTTATTCCTATGCTAGGCTCATCGATTGAAACAGTTCTCACCCTGAAGTTCTTTGCTGATCGTACAGCGTTCTTTACAAACAGGTTAACACTTTCAGCCATCTGGTTTAGAATATCGGTATACTCACTGCTTCCAAATTCCTGCAGATACAGTTCAACAGGTCCGGTAACACAGATACGGATATCAGGCCTTTCTCCTGTCTGCTGGTAATAAAGTGAAGCTGCCTGTTCTATCATTTCCAGTTCAGCTATAACCGCTGCCTCCTCACGTACCCTGAACGGTTCATCACAGCATTCAGGATCCTTGATAATTGAGAGGAATTGATTATTCATATCCCTTAGCTGGGGATATGTGGGTACCTCCACACCAGCATCAATCTTCTGCCTGAAAACATCACTGACGACAGATTTTAGCTTTTCATTATCCGGATCATTTTCAAATTGGACCTGTACCCAGTCTCTGCTAACTCCTTCGGGAAGAGGATAACTTCCAATGTCATCATAGATTATGCTGCTCATGATACAAAGTTTGACTGGATATCATTTATATCTTTGTTCCATAAAGTTATTCCATCAACCTGAGCAATATAGCAGATCTTACCGTAAACTGTTTTATTAACCAGTACCATATTCAGAATTGATCATGGATCTAAAACAGAGGTTATTCACTGTCCTGGATACTGGAAAATCAGATATTATCCCAGTGGTTTCAGTGACCCAGACAGCCACTGTATATCAGATGCAGATGACAGACTCTTTCTGGCCAAAATCCCACAGAAATCCCAAATTGATGGCATCACTTGCCCTGGCCGGACACACAATAGCAGGTTTTGAGGCAGTACGCTATCCATATTGTCTGACAGTTCTTGCAGAGGCAATGGGATGTGATGTGAACATGGGAAGAATTGATGTACAGCCTTCTGTGATAGCACATCCTCTTTCTGATGAAAAAAATGAGGTGATATATCCGGATGATCTCCTGAATACAAAAAGAGTTCCTTCGGTACTGGAAGCTACCCGCATTCTCAAAGAAAGAACAGATGGAACTGTACCCCTTATCGCCGGAATGGAAGGACCTGCCACACTTACGGCCCATCTTGCTGGCATGTATAATTTTCTTACATGGTCTGTACTAAACCCCGGAAATATTGAAAATATTATGCAGATTGCAGCTGATGTATGCATAGAGTATGCAAATGCATTACTGGACTGTGGAGCAGATATCATTTCAGTTGCAGATGGTATTGCCGGGCCTGACCTGCTGGATCCTGCCATGTATGGATCACTGGTCCAGCCACTTCATAAAAAGCTTGCGGACAGGATAAAGGGAAGAAAGATCATTCATATGTGCGGAAGTGCTCTCCCTATTCTGGATGCTATCTCAGAATGTGGATTTGATGTGATCAGCCTGGAGGAATCAATTGATCTGTCACAGGCCAGAGAGATCATATCAGGCAGGACACTAATAGCAGGAAATGTATCTGCATACAGGACACTTCTAAGTGCAGACCCTGAAAATGTCATAAAGGAGTCCAGGCAATGCCTGGAAAAAGGTGTGGATATACTGGCCCCTTCCTGCGGAATAGCACCCAGAAGTCCCATTAAAAATCTGAAGGCAATGGTCAGGGCAAGGAATGAATATTGTATAAATTAAGCTTCGTACCGTTTGATAATTAAGGAAATATCGATCTAAAATTAATAGGTGATTTTGTGAAAGTAGCAATAATTGGTGGATTTCTTGGAAGTGGAAAGACTACAGCTATACTCAATCTAGGAAGACAATTAAGCACCGGTAACCAGAAAGTAGCTATAATTGTAAACGAAATTGGTGAAATCGGAATTGACGGAGATACCATATCCAGTTCCGGAATCAGGACAAGTGAACTTACAAGCGGATGTATCTGCTGCTCCCTCAGGATCGATGTGGAAAATACGTTAAGGGCCCTTAAAGAAGAATTTGATCCTGATATTGTACTGATAGAACCTACCGGAATTGCTTTCCCTGCCCAGATAAGGGATGATCTTGCAACGATAGGCATTCCCGATCTCACCTTTGCCCCTATCATCTGTCTTGTAGATGGGAAAAGATTCAGTACTGAATTCAAACAGATCCCTAAGTTCATTGTCACCCAGATAGAAGAAGCAGAAATAATTGGTATAAATAAAATAGATATCACTCCACCTGAGAGAATACCTGAAGTCATAAACAGACTCCGTGAGATCAACGAAGATGCACAGATAATGCAATTCTCAGCCAGGATCAGTGATGAAAGGTTCCAGAAGCTGTTCAGCAATATTTTCCGGGACAGTCATACCCAGAAGAATGCATCCAGACTGGATTCGATAGAGATGTCAGAAATATCCACATACTCTGCAGAATTCGAACTCCTGCCTGAGATCGATCTGGATACAGCCAGATCTGTTTCTGAAAAGCTTCTCCTCAAACTCAAGGAAGGTGTAATGAATAAGAGCCCTCTATTTATCGGCCATATGAAGGCTATTATTGATATTCCAGGAAATATGGTAAAGACAAGTCTTACTTCCTTTGAGGATTTACCGGCATCTGATATCTTTGAAAAGTCTGAAAATAACGGAGCTGGTCTGAAATTACTGACTGCTGTAACCGGAGTGGAACCTGATGAGCTCACATATACTGTGGAAAGGACAGTAGAAGATGTGTTCGAATCCGAAAATATTCAGCTAAAAAAACTGGATAGCATCTGCCAGACAAAGGATTTCATATCCCTTTCAGACCTGTCAGCTAAATGATATCCCAGGTCCTCCATTGTCTATATCTGCATTACTGTTCATGATGATACCCGATAAATTTGTGTCACTGAGTTTTACATTTATTAATATTTCAGAATAAAAATATTATATAATTAATTATAAATTATCTCAGAACAAATACAAATACATGGAGCTTAATGCGGGGATTTCAGATAAGCTGGAAAATGTGGGAAAAGTCGATGTGGTAATCGGAATACAGACCAAAAACGTTGAACCAACAATACTTCATGTAATGAACGTTGTTCGGGAGGGAGTGATGCAATACCTCTCTCCATACAGAACACTTGTTGTGGTATCGGACGGTTTCTCAACTGATAGAACAGCAGAAATGGCTGAAATGTTTGACATCTTCCCTGTACAGAAGATGGTTGTAGAACAGATGGGAGATCCGGGTAAAGGAAATGGCATGCGTACCGTTATAGAGATTGCCCATCATCTGGATGCAAAGGCTATAGCATTTGTGGATGGTGATCTTCTTTCCATTAGAAGTGAATGGATACAGGAACTGGTAAGACCTGTACTCTACGGACGTACAGGCCTTGTTGTCCCATTCTATGTAAGGGATAAATTCGATGGTGTGATCACCAATAATCTGGGATATCCCTTTACAATGGCCTATTACGGAATTGATGTTAGACAGCCTATTGGTGGCGAATTCTGTATTTCAAAAAGACTTGCTGAATCCCTCAGGCAACACCCGTTGTTCCCTCCTGACTTTGGAATAGATATTTTTATTACAAGTGTTGCAGCTGCTGAAAATCACAGGATCAGGGAAGCTATGCTAGGTCTTAAACTTCATGAGTCAACCTCAAAAT
>SKZM01000070.1 GCA_007127385.1 Methanosalsum sp. | reverse complement strand
TGTTTCAAAATCTTCCCCTGATATTGAATCATTTAGATTATCAACAGTAGTTCCACACACAGGAACATCAATATCAAGATTGACCTTGTCAGGTCCCTTCCCGCTTTCAACTTTAAGCTCGGTTATCAGCTTTAGCATCCATTTGGCATGTTCCCTTTCATTTTCTGCAGTATTGAGAAATATCTCTGCGATCTGTTCATATCCTTCACTTTTTGCAACCTTTGCAAAATTGGTGTAACGGTTTCTTGCCAGGCTTTCTCCAATAAACGCCTTGGTCAGATTTTCTATGGTTTTATCCACACGAAGTCCCCACATCTGTTTATAACTTTATAGCAATCGTTTTAATATTCATATCTGGTCAATTACAGATAAGATTAACCATTCATAGCCCTTACATTTGGAAAAAGCCTTATCTATTTTCAGAACAAATAAAAAAAGGAAGTAATGATATCTGCCTTCAGCAGAGAATACTTTTTCATACGGAGTGTGGACATGCACGGGGCTAACATTATACTCAAAAAGATCAGCAGTAAGACCTTAAAATCAAGTGACGTTTTTATTTTTTTAAAACAGCTTGAAGAAGATATCAGGCAGGGAAAGGCAAACGCCAGCAGGGATGATATACAATGGTTTCAGATATATGGTTTCCTTCTCAAGAAACTGGAAACTGCAATTGCCGGGAATCCAAGTGATATGCGGGCAAGTGACTGGCGAACATGGGTTGATGATTTTGGTAAACTCAATTATATTGTCGCCGAGATGGAAGAGAATAATATAGTAACCGCAGTATCATGGTATATTCCGGATATTGCTGTATTTGATATTGTCAACCGCAGCAATTACAGGGACTATGTATACTGCAGAATAAGCAATCACCTGGAAAAGATATACCTTCCTGAGGACTGAATATAGGTCTGAAGTGGCAGGTTTGCAATACGCAGGAGGCAGTGTAGCTTTTCTGGTATTTATCCTGTTTAGAGCACCTCCTTACAGTGAACATCACAGATAGATTATCAAATACATTTATATAGAAGTGCTTGCATTTAGAATAGGAAAATCGAGCATTTCTGATGCTCCTGAAAGATTATGAACCTGAATCAAATTTTAATCAATCAATTACAGTAAAGGAGGCTAGAATTATGGCAAATATGAGTGGACAGCCCATATTTATATTGGCAGAAGGTACTCAGAGAACCAGGGGCCGAGATGCCCAGGGAAACAACATCATGGCAGCAAAAGCTGTTGCAGATGCAGTGCGTACAACTCTTGGACCAAAGGGAATGGACAAAATGCTTGTGGATTCAATGGGAGACGTGGTAATCACAAATGACGGTGCCACCATTCTCAAAGAAATGGATATTGAGCATCCGGCAGCAAAAATGATCGTTGAGGTTGCAAAAACCCAGGATGATGAAGTAGGTGACGGAACCACAACAGCTGCCATTCTCGCAGGAGAATTGCTCAAAAAGGCAGAGGATCTCATGGATATGGGAATTCACCAAACCGTCATATCCAGTGGTTACAGGCAAGCAGCAAATAAATCAGCAGAGATCCTTAAGACCATTACAATTGATGTTTCAGAAGATGACACCCAGACCCTGGAAAAGATTGCATCCACCGCAATTACAGGCAAAGGTGCAGAGTCACATAAAGAAAAGCTTGCAAAACTTACCGTGGATGCTGTAAGGGCAGTTGCTGAAAAGACTGATTCCGGCATTAAGGTCGATGTGGATGACATCAAGATCGAAAAGCGTGCAGGTGGAAGCATCAGAGATTCAGAGCTGATCAATGGAATTGTCATTGATAAGGAAAAGGTCCATCCCGGCATGCCTGACCATGTTAAGGATGCAAAGATCCTTCTGCTCAGCCAGGCAATCGAACTGAAAAAAACCGAAGTGGACGCAGAGATCAAAATAACATCTCCTGACCAGATGCAGATGTTCCTGGACCAGGAAGAAAAGATGATCAAGGATATGGTAGGTAAGATCATCAGCAGTGGTGCAAACGTGGTCTTCTGTCAGAAAGGAATTGACGACCTTGCCCAGTACTATCTGCAGAAAGAAGGAATATATGCACTCAGAAGGGTAAAGACCAGTGATCTTGAAAAGCTCTCAAAGGCAACCGGTGCAAATATCCTGCAGGATATCAATGAGATCAATGAATCAGATCTTGGATCCGCCGGCCGTGTTGAGGAAAAAAATATCAGTGGCACAAAAATGACCTTTGTGGTCGACTGTCCAAGTCCTAAAGCTGTTTCAATAGTACTTCACGGTGGTACAGAGCATGTTGTCGAAAGCCTTGACCGGGCACTGCACGATGCACTGCGTGTTGTAGGTGTTGCTCTTGAAGATGGGCAGATTGTTGCAGGAGGAGGTTCCCCTGAAATAGAACTATCTCTTAGACTTTCTGAATATGCATCATCACTTAAAGGAAGAGAACAGCTTGCAGTATCAAAGTTTGCAGAAGCACTGGAAGTTGTACCAAAGACACTTGCAGAAAATGCAGGACTTGACCCTATTGACATAATGGTTGAAATGAAATCCCAGCATGAAAAGGGTAACAAGAAAGCAGGTCTTGATGTATATACCGGAAAGGTTGTTGACATGTGGGAAAATAATGTTGTGGAACCACTCAGAACCAAGACCCAGGCAATCAATGCTGCCACAGAAGCTGCAGTAATGATCCTCAGAATTGATGACGTTATTGCATCAAGCGGCAGAGGTGGCGGTGGCGGCGGAATGCCGGAAATGCCTGAAGATATGTAATTGGACAATATCCTGCTGGATTCCATATCCATCTCTTTTTTTCTTCTGGATAATAATATTTATATCTAATGTTAACTGTTTCTACTTCATGGTTTACAATGGAATTGGTTCACCTACACCAGAGTCTGATGATCTAAGAAAAATGGTGTTTGCAGCACTGTTTGCAGCACTGATCTCAGTTGGTGCCTATATAAGAGTGCCCATTCCGATCAGTCCGGTTCCCCTAACAGCACAGGTTCTTTTCGTATTTCTGGCAGGAACTATGCTTGGAAAGAAATGGGGTACCATCAGTGTACTTGTCTATTTACTACTTGGAATCATAGGCCTGCCTGTGTTTGCAGGAGGTGCATCCGGGCTTGGGATCCTGCTTGGTCCAACCGGAGGATACCTTGTAGGATTTGCATTTGCTGCATTACTGATCGGATATCTCAAAGAAATCAGAAAACCAGAGCGGATTATATCCAATGCATCAATAATCATATGTGGACTGGCTATGATCTATCTGGCAGGTGTCATACAGATGATGGCAGTTGCAGATCTGGAATTGATTGAAGCACTGACTCTTGGAGTGGTACCCTTCATTATTGCTGATCTGATAAAGGTAGCAATTGCTTCATATATCACAACACAATATGAGATCTGAAACTATAATCAAAGTGGATAATATATACCATAGTTATCCTGACGGTACGCCAGCCCTTAACGGAATCAGTCTTGATATCAAAAGAGGAGAATTCGTTGCACTGGTCGGTAAAAACGGATGCGGAAAATCCACCCTGATAAAGCACCTCAATGGATTGCTAATACCTGATAAAGGGGTTGTAACTGTAAATGGAATGGATACTTCACTACCCTCCAACCTATGGACGATACGCCAGATGGTGGGTATGGTTTTCCAGAACCCGGATACACAATTTGTCAGGACAACAGTTGAAGAAGATGTAGCCTTTGGTCCTGAAAATCTGGCACTGTCCTCTGAGAACATAAAAAAGCGAACATATAAGGCATTATCCGATACCTCAATGGAAGAGTTCAGGGACAGAGAACCAAAAAGTCTTAGCGGAGGGCAAATGCAGAGAGCAGCTATTGCAGGTGTCATGGCAATGGACCCAGAATGTATTATCTTTGACGAGGTGACGTCCATGCTGGATCAGGGAGGACGCCGGGAAATACTTACCTACCTGAACAATATAAGAAGCAGTGGCAGAACAATTATCTATGTGACCCATATGCTGGAAGAAGTTCTCAATGCCGACAGAATAGTGCTGATGAACAATAATGAGATCAGATATACAGGACCACCATCTGAGTTCTTTATGCAGGAAGGACTGGAAGAGATGGGAATAGAGGTACCGGACATCATACAGCTGATCAGGCGCCTTCAACAGGCGAATATAATTGAACCAGAATTTCATTTTACAGATATCAACCGGCTTGCTGATAGAATATGTCGATCACTCTCAGGAATATAAGCTATTCATACAACAGGGGAACATCTGCTCAGACTGATGCAATTGAAAATATAAGCTTTGAGATTAGGAAGGGAAAATTTACCGGAATCGTCGGGGACAGTGGTGCAGGCAAATCTACACTTATCAGGCTCTTGAATGGTCTGCTCAAACCCGATTCCGGCACTATTACAATTGATGGGATGAATGCAGCCATCCCGGAAGTTAAAAAAATAGTGGGAGTGTTATTTCAGAATCCGGAAAAGCAGCTTTTCTGCACAACCGGATATGAAGATATTGCCTTTGGCCCTTCAAATATGGAACTTGATGAAAATGAAATACATCAGCGAGTGGTGGAAGCCGGCGAACTGGTCGGTATAGACCAGAACCAGCTGAATAAATCTCCATTCAAGCTCAGTGGAGGTGAGCAAAGAAGACTGGCAATGGCAGGAGTACTGGCTACCAGACCAGAATATCTGATACTTGATGAGCCGACATCCGGTATGGATGCAGAAGGCAGGCAGACATTTCTTAAATACCTGCAGGCAGTACACTCCAGAGGTACCACTGTGGTCATGGTTTCCCACCAGATCTCGGAAATACTATCAGTTGCCGAGGAGGTGATCCTGATCAGAAAAGGAAAAGTTGGATTTACCGGATCTACAGAGGATTTTATTACAAGATCCCGATCCCATGTACCTCCCATCACATCCCTTATGAGAAATATCAAGCATAGAGGATTTGATGTTGATAATGCAGTCTTTACAGTTGATGATGCACTTTCTCAGATTCTGAAGTGTCGGGATAATAGAAAAGGAGATAAGAGATGACAAACCTGTTCTTTTCCTATTTTCCCGGAGACTCGTTTCTGCACCGTCTTGATCCCAGGACCAAAATAATTTCTCTACTTTTTATTAGCATTGCTGTGTTTGCTGCAATTATTCCAGAACATTTCGCAGCCCTTGTAATCCTTTTTATGATTTGTTCATACATTTCAGGCACGGGATTCAGGGCTTTCTGGCATTCACTCAAACCGATGATGATATTTTTCCCTCTCATATTTCTTATGCAGTTGCTCCTGACCGAAGGTGACCTGATATTTTCAATGGGTCCGCTTAAACCAACCTATGAAGGCCTTGAGCTTGGCCTGACTGTAGTAACAAGGTTTGTGCTGCTGATACTATTTGCAACCATTCTTACAGCAACAACCAGGCCTTCAATGATAACCAACGGGCTTGAACGATTGTTTAGACCCTTTCCTCTAAAGGCTGCAGGTATCACCTCTCATGACCTTGCAGCAATGATGTCACTGTCTATCAGGTTCATTCCGATGTTTTTTGAGAATGCACGCCAGATAAGAGAAGCACAGATATCAAGAGGAATGAATCCACGCCATAATATCCTGCGGGCAGTATCCTCCATAGCAGTTCCCCTGATAATCAGTTCGATCAGGGATGCAGATGATCTGACTATGGCAATGCAGAGTCGATGCTATCAGGGAATATCACGTACATACCTTCATGAACTGGAAATGAAGGGGATCGACTGGGCTGTCCTTATCTGCATACCTGCAATCCTGATATTTGTTGTACTTTACTGAAAAAATTATATATGAATACATTATCATATGTTCATATATGTCTATTTCCTGTGAAAGAGTTGACAGAAAACTGATCAATGAAATGGTATCACATATACCCGGAAATGAAACACTTGACAGAATGGTTACCATATTCCATATCCTCCAGTCAGATACCAGACTCAGGATACTATTCCTTCTTTCACAAAAGCAGATGTGTGTCTGCGAACTTGAATCAGGACTGGGTGTTACCCAATCTGCCATTTCACACAGCCTGAGTATCATGAAGAATGCAGGTATTGTAGGCGTAAAGCGTGAAGGAAGATTTGGAATCTATTTTATTCACGATGAAGAAATCAGAACACTGATGCAGGTCTGCAGAAAATATGTAGAGGAGAGGAGCAGGTGACATACTTTGATTTCCTGATCTCATTTATACATGGTAGCACAATTGAATCCCTGAACATCTTTGCAGAAGCAGCCCCGTATCTACTTCTGGGATTTGCAGTGGCCGGCCTTCTCAAGATATTCCTTCCTGATGAAAAGATCATTGAATACCTGGGATCATCGGCAGGCAGGGTGAGATCAGTACTCAATGCATCAATTGCAGGAGTGCCATTGCCTCTCTGTTCCTGTGGTGTTGTTCCTGCAGCACTCTCCCTTAAAAGAAGAGGTGCTACAAAAGGTGCAACACTTTCTTTTCTGATCTCCACGCCAGAAACAGGAGTGGATTCGATATCAATAACCTATGCCCTGCTGGATCCCATCATGACGATCTTCCGGCCAGTTGCTACATTTATCACTGCCTCTGCCGCAGGTATTGCAGAAAATATTCTGGAGAAGGATAAACCAGTTCCCACACCAAGGCATATACTCGATATCTCACCCACATCTTCGATATCTGAAGATGTTCAAAATCCCTGTTCATGTGAAAACGAATGCTGCACCACCCAGGATAGTGAAACACTTTACCAGAAGCTTGGTCAGGGTGCAAGATATGCCTACATCGATCTGGTAGCAGATATTTCAAAATGGCTTGTTATCGGAATAGTTCTGGCCGGTATGATAACATATATCATGCCATCTGAAATTATGCAGGCATACCTGGGAGGTGGTGTGGCTTCAATGTTGATCATGCTTGTTATCGGTATTCCGCTATATATCTGTGCAACAGCCTCAACTCCCCTTGCAGCCGCATTCATTGCCGCAGGAGTAAGTCCCGGTGCTGCCTTTGTATTCCTTCTTGCAGGCCCGGCAACCAATGCAGCCACCATCACAATGGTAGCAAAGTTTCTTGGAACAAGAACTGCAATGATCTATATTTCAGTTATTGCAATATGCTCTATTATCTTCGGGCTTTTGCTTGACTATATCTATTCCAGGATGGGAATTGAAGCAACGGCCATAGTGGGCAGTGCCAGTGATCTTTTGCCTGCTGAGGTGAAGGCAATTTCTGCAGCAATACTTGGATGTCTGATAATATATGCCACCTACCTGCGCAACTACAGAAAAACATGTACTGGCAAGGTATGAATTTAAATAGTCAGGTATAGTAACTATAAACAACAGAAAAATACCATTTTAAGGGGGATATTATGGAAAATCAGAAAAAATTGACCCGCAGCCGAGATGATCGCATGATTGCCGGTGTTTGTGGGGGTCTTGGAAAGTACTTTGACATTGATTCAACTGTGGTAAGACTGATTTTTATTGTAGCTATCCTGATAGACGGGCTTGGAATCCTGATATATATAGTCATGGCAATAATTGTACCTGAAGAAAAAACCAAACTCCGCAAATACCAGCCTGAAAAAGAAGGACTGCCGGAAAGAGATAATGAACATAGTGAAGGTAGCCAGGAAAATACAGAACAGGAATATGAAAAAACTGAAACTCCAGAAGAACACAGAAAACATGATCATGAGAATGCTGGCAAAGATGATCAAAAGGACAGGGGGCCGGCATGGATTGGAATAGGACTTATACTGATCGGTATATTTCTTATACTGGACAGGATCGATATATTCTGGTGGCTTAGCTGGAATATTCTGTGGCCTTTATTGATAGTGTTTATTGGTATATGGATACTTATAAGGCGTGGTGGATGAGATCATGAAATACAGATCGGGCATAATCGGTCCCCTTATACTTATCGTGGCCGGCATACTGTTACTGCTGAACAACCTGGCAATGCTTCCAGGAGGATTCTGGTGGACCCTGTGGAAGTTCTGGCCTGCGATATTCATTCTTGCAGGTATCGACATAATTGCAAACCATGTTAGGTCAGGATTTCTGGCATACGCTCTGTACATAACTGAAGCAGTGATCATTGCAATTCTGATAACTGCAGCATGGATGAATGCAGGTACTGCACCATCATTTTTACCAGCCTTCATTCCATCAATAATTACAGGCGGGCCTGATATGGGAGTAGCAGGGAATTATATTTTTCAGGATTTAAGTCATGCTAATTTCAGTGGTGCAAATCTTGCAGGTTCAAATTTCATAATGGTCGATATCAGTCATACAAATTTTTCAGGCGCTGATATAAGGGGTGCAAATATTGTTATGGCAGATATGAGCTATGCAGACCTGAGCCATGCAAGAATTGATGGTGCAAACTTTGTAATGAGCGATATGAGCAATGTCGATCTGGAAGGAACGGAACCTGACAGAGCAAACCTTGTATTCGTGA
>SKZM01000093.1 GCA_007127385.1 Methanosalsum sp. | reverse complement strand
GTTCATTTGAAAAAAGAATTGAAGAAGGATTCAGGATACGTGAACAGATCAGGCAGAAACTTGATGAGAAGAATATAGATCTGGGAACTGATATTCCTTCAGCGGCAACTGTAAGGCCTGAAGAGATCGCCCATGATGACAGTGTCGGTGTCCTTGCCACAGAAGATGAGGATATAAGGTCTCTGCGTGAACTTCTTACCTATGGGATGAAGGGAATGGCTGCATATGCTCACCATGCGGTAGTACTTGGATATACAGATGATGAAATATTCCGTTTCTTTGAGAAAGGGCTTCTGGCAACACTTGATGATAGCCTTACAGCAGAAGATCTGACTGCAGTTGTTATGGAGTGCGGAAAAGCCAGTGTCACAACCCTCGCACTTCTTGATAGTGCAAACACGGGTACGTATGGTCATCAGGAACCTACAAAGATCAATATAGGTACCGGTAAGAATCCTGGTATTCTGATAAGTGGTCA
This sequence comes from Methanosalsum sp., assembly GCA_007127385.1. Lineage (GTDB taxonomy): Archaea > Halobacteriota > Methanosarcinia > Methanosarcinales > Methanosarcinaceae > Methanosalsum. The sequence continues at coordinate 8,101 of SKZM01000093.1, read as the reverse complement.
TGATCTTAAGGATATGGAGCAGCTTCTGGAGCAGAGCAAGGGTATTGGTGTGGATATCTATACCCATGGTGAAATGATCCCTGCCAATGCATATCCGTCCTTTAAAAAATATGATCACTTTGTAGGTAATTATGGAAATTCCTGGTGGAAGCAGAAAGAGGAGTTTGAAAAGTTCAATGGTCCAATACTGATGACAACAAATTGTATTGTTCCCCCAAAGGGCTCTTACCTTGACAGGCTTTATACCACCAGTATTGTTGGATATGATGGTGCCCGCCACATTGATGTGAAGGAAGATGGTACCAAGGATTTCTCAGCGCTGATTGAGCAGGCAAAGGAATGTCAGCCTCCTGTAGAGCTGGAAACTGGAAACATTATGGGAGGTTTTGCACATAATGCGGTTCTGAGTGTGGCTGATAAGGTTATAGACGCTGTAAAAAGCGGCAAGATCAGCAGATTTGTTGTAATGGCCGGTTGTGATGGAAGGCATAAAGAAAGGGAATACTATACTGAATTTGCAAAGCAGCTCCCTGAAAGTGCCGTTATACTGACTGCAGGCTGTGCTAAATACAGATACAATAAACTTGATCTTGGTGAAATTGATGGCATTCCCAGAATACTGGATGCAGGACAGTGCAATGATTCGTATTCTCTGGTGGTAATTGCACAGAAACTGGCAGAGGCATTTGGAATGGATGATATCAATGAACTGCCAATTTCATACAACATTGCCTGGTATGAACAGAAATCAGTTGCAGTGCTGCTTGCACTGCTAAGTCTTGGAGTAAAGGACATGACAATTGGTCCGAGATTGCCGGCCTTTGTCTCCCCGGCTGTTCTGGATGTACTGGTAGATAAGTTCAATATCACCAAGAACACCACAGTTGAAGAGGATATGGAGAGACTTTTATAATCATTCAGTCTCTTCATTTTCTGCTCTTTACTTATCTTTTTTACCGGCAAAAAGATATATCCGTTCTGTATAATACATTTAGGGATAAATCATGGGTATTTCCAGAATTTTGTGTCTGATAAGTCTTCACAGATGGGAGAAAAAAGGTGGTCACACCGAGTTTTCATCAAATGTACGTGAAAAATATTTTATGTGCAGCAGATGCGGAAAAAGAAAAACAGTTTATGAGGCTAAATGAGGAGTCGACAACATATTTTTAATAAGTTATTCATCCATATGTTTTGAATTTTTTATTTTTGTACGTTCACTGGTTAACAGTTTTTTCCAGTCAGGATATGTTGCACCTTTAAATTCATATCCCAGGCTAACCCATTCACCCCATACCTGACAGTCACTGATGCTGTCATCATGTTCTACAAGTCCCTTTATCTCATAACTCTTCTCAGGTGCAGGTATAACTGCAAGTATTTCATCGTCATAATTTAATTCAAGTTCAGATCCTGCACTGCTCATTCCCTGCCAGTCATATTTCAGGGGTTCAATACAGATGTGGTTTTTTCTCCTGATAACCACAAAGCAGATGAGTGCCTCTCTGCTTATAAATTTCTCATATTCAGATCCAGTATCATCTTTGTCTGTCATCTGCCCGTACACCATTAACTTATTATCTCAGTCTTTAATGATTAATATTTTTGCATTTATATTGCTGACCTGGTGTGATATATTACTGTAACATATTATCTATGGCCTGCTACTCATACAGGAAATAAGATTAATGGTGTATATAATATAATTTTTACTCTGTTATTTGGCAGGTAAAGTGAAGTTACATTATCCCTGGCTTTCGGATCAGTTTAACAAGCTCCCTTCCAAACGCATATAGATCTGCGGGATGTCTTGAAGTGATTAGATTGTTGTCAACCACAACCTCCTGGTCAAGATACTCTGCTCCTGCAGCTATGATATCATCCTTTATTCCAATATAGGATGTTGCGATTCTACCCCTGATCACACGGGCAGAGATCAGCATCTGTGGCCCGTGGCAGATTGCTGCAACTGGTTTTTCCTCTTCAAAGAAATGTGTTATAATATCCAGTGCATTCATGTCAAGACGCATCTTTTCTGGCCCTTTTCCGCCTGATATGACCAGTATATCAAATAGTTTCGGATCAATTTCATCAAAGCTCAGATCCACCTGGGATGTGTATCCATGTTTTCCTGTTATCCTGTTTTTCTGCATAGATGCAATTTTTACATCGATTCCTTCTTCTTTCAACCTGTGCTGTGGATAAAACAGTTCAAGATCTTCAAATCCGTCAGCTGCAAATATAAGTGCTTTCATTTTATATACCCCCATGTATAAATTTAGGTTTATCTGGAATATTGAGACACCTGATTATGTGTATCATCAATGTGTATCTGTCCCGATGGAGGAATATATATATTTCCTGGCATTTAATACTGTGCACTATGAGCTACAGGAGTTTTATTGACCAGCTTAAGAAGTATCAGATGCTGGTTGAAGTGAATAAACCGGTTTCTCCCAGATTCCAGGCACCAGTGATAGCAAGCAGGGAAAAATCTGCAGTTCTGTTTAATGATATAAATAATAGGAAAGCTGTCATGAATCTGCTGGGTACCAGGGAACAGCTGGCTGCAATGTTAAATGTTCCAAAGGAACAGATTATACAGAAACTATCTACAGTAAAACCTGAAGGTGAAATCAGGATCGTGGATACATCTCCTACAATGGAGGTAATAGAGGATGATGTGGACCTTTCATCCCTTCCTATAATGACTCATTTTGAAAAGGATGGGGGAGCCTATATTACTGCAGGGATTGTTGTAGCTGAATATGAAGGAGTCATGAATGCAGCAATCCACAGGCTCATGGTTGCAGGAAAGAATAAACTGGCAGCAAGGCTTGTACCCCCCAGACATACATACCTGATGCACAAAAAGGCTTCCCGGAAAAATGAACCATTACCAGTATGTATTGTAATTGGTGCGGATCCGGTAATCACGTTTGCATCAACCACAAGGGTTCCTGCAGGAAAGGAATTTGAGTATGCATCTGCGCTCAGAGGTTCACCTGTGGAACTGTTTGAGTGCAGTAATGGTATCAAAGTACCCCATGCTGAGTTTGTTCTGGAGGGATATATCGATCCCGATGAAACGGTGGATGAAGGTCCGTTTGTTGATATTACCGGGACATATGATCATGTAAGAAAAGAACCGGTGATCCATATCACACGCATAATGCACCGCAGGGACCCTATCTATCATGGTATAATGCCTGCAGGCCCTGAACATTTGCTTATGATGGGAATTCCCTATGAACCCCGAATATATCGTGCTGTTGAGGAGGTAACCTCTGTGAAAAATGTAGTTCTGACAGAAGGGGGTTGCTGCTATCTTCATGCAGTTGTTCAGATTGATAAGCAGACTGAAGGTGACGGCAAGAATGCAATAATGGCTGCCTTTGCAGCACACACAAGCCTCAAACACGTGGTAATCGTGGATGAAGATATCGATATATTTGATCCAAATGATATTGAGTTTGCAATTGCCACACGTGTACGGGGGGATCGTGATATAATGATTATATCAGGTGTGAGGGGCAGTACACTTGATCCCATGGGATCAGAGGATGGTACTACAGCAAAGATCGGAATTGATGCAACCAAGATTCTCAGTAAGGCAGATATTTTTGAAAGGGCAAAGATGCCAGAGTGTGATTAAAAATGCATCTGACAAAGGAAGAAGAAAAAATAATGCAGGGAGAATATGGTCCCACTCTCCAGAAAGCCATGGAGATCCTTGTTGCCCTTGGGGATATATACGGAGCCGATGAACTGATCCCTATAAAAAGTGCTCAGATCGCAGGTGTATCCTACAAGACAATTGGTGATGCAGGTCTTGAATGGATATCCTCACTGGAAGGAAAGGTCAGGGTTCCCTCGATTTTGAATCCGGCAGGAATGGATCTTGAAAAATGGAGTGAAATGGGTATTTCCCAGAATTTTGCCCGGAAACAGAATGAGATAATAAAAATATATGAAAATCTTGGAATAAGATCTGAATGTACCTGCACTCCTTATTATCTGAAAGGTTTTCAGCTAAACATGGGAGATCATGTGGCATGGAGTGAATCATCTGCAGTCTCCTATGCAAATTCAGTTATAGGTGCCAGGACTAACCGGGAAGGAGGGCCATCTGCCCTTTCTGCAGCACTTATTGGTAAAACCGGAAATTATGGATTCCATCTTGATGAAAATCGTGTTCCTGCAGTATCAGTTCGTGTTGAATCCAATCTGAAAGGTTCTGATTATGGAGCTCTTGGGTATGTGGCAGGAAAGATGATCTCAAACCGCGTTCCGCTTTTTTTCTTAAGTTCAAGGCCTGAACCCGATGAACTTAAAGCTCTGGGTGCTGCAATGGCTGCATCAGGCTCAGTGGCTCTTTATCATGTAGATGGTGTTACACCTGAGATTAGTCATATGCAGTTTGAAATGCCTGATGAAATCATCACAATAGAAAAAGAACAGATACAGGGAGTTTATGAAAGTACATCTGAACTTAAGTCAGTATGTGATATCATTGCTCTTGGATGTCCTCATTGCTCTCCTGCAGAACTTGAAGAAATAGCAGATCTTCTTGACGGCAGGAAATTGAAGAAGGAACTGTGGATATGTACTTCAAGGGAAATTGCAGAGAAGTACAGCCATATTGTGGATGCGATTGAGGAAAGTGGAGCAAAGGTTGTATGTGATACCTGTATGGTGGTCTCTCCTGCAAGTGAAAATTATGAGTGCATGGCTGTAAATTCCGGGAAGGCTTTCAATTATGTTCCCGGTATGTGCAGGGTGAAGGCAAGATATGCGTCTATTGAGGAATGTATAGAAGAAGCGGGTGATTCCAATTAGGATACAGTGTAGAAGCATTTCAAAAGGAACCGGTGAAGGTATTGCACTGGTGTCTCATGATCCAATCTCATTCCTTGGGAATGTGGATCCGGAGACCGGTATCATTGTGGATCCAGATCATGAACTGTATGGGAAATGTATCAGGGACACGGTACTCATATTTCCCTCTGGCAAAGGATCAACCGTAGGATCATATGTTCTGTACCAGCTGAAAAAGAACGGCTTTGCTCCTGCTGGCATGATAAATCTTGAATCTGAACCGATTGTTGCAGTTGGTGCTATTATTTCAGATATCCCACTGGTCGACAGGCCAGATATCGACATTTATGAAACGATCAAAGATGGTGATTTTCTGAAAGTAAATGGAATTGAAGGTTACATAGAAATAACAGATAAGATTTAAAGCTGTATATAAAAAATGTCTGATAATAACAGAATCACCGAAAATCAATCTGCTGCTTTTCAAACCTCATCTGAAATATTATCATCTCACTTTGAAGAGATTAACTCAATATTTAAGGTATATGAAATAAACAGATCCGATGACCTTATTTATCTTTATGGAACACCTCTTCTGGATATAAATACCATTTACCGTAGACTCTGGACTGTGTTCAATTCAAAGGGATACCAGATAAGTTTCACCTATGAACCGGGTGAATATATTATGGTGATCTCTCCGGTTAAAAAAAGAAAGGAGAGGGTCTGGATCAATATAGTTCTTGCAGTGGCCACCTTTTTTACTACCATGATTGCAGGTTCAGCTATGTATGGGGTGGACTTTGTAAATGATCCTGCAGGGATCATTAAAGGTCTCCCTTTTACCCTTGCTATCATGACTGTGCTTGGATCCCATGAAATGGGGCATTATGTGGCAGCAAGGATACATGGAATGAATACATCACTGCCCTATTTTATCCCCTTCCCGACAATTATTGGTACAATGGGTGCAATGATAAGCCATCGGGGTCCTATTCCTGACCGAAAATCACTTTTCGATGTTGGAGTATCAGGTCCAATTATTGGTCTGATTGCATCGGTTATAGTGACTGTAATTGGCCTCTCCCTTGAGCCGGTTTCAGTACCTGTCCAGGATGGGAGTATGATCGAGATTCAGCTTCCATTGATGTTTACAGCAATAATGAATACAATGGGAGTTATAGGAGAAACAATCCATCCTATAGCTTTTGCAGGATGGGTGGGGATGTTTATTACCGTACTTAACCTCATGCCTGCAGGTCAGCTTGATGGCGGGCATGCAATCCGTGCAATGATCGGTGACAGAGCAAGATATATATCCTCCATAACTCCTTTTGTGCTGCTTTTACTGGGTATCTATGTAACCTATGTTATGGAGAGCAATGGATTCATATGGGTAATGTGGGCTATACTGCTTTCATTTTTTGCTGCAGCAGGACATCCGTCACCACTGGATGATGAATCCCGGCTGGATGGTGCCAGACAGCTTATCGGAATAGTTACTTTTGTTCTGGGAATTACATGCTTTACACTTGTGCCTTTTACAATTGTTTGAATCCTCCTTATTTCCAGAACAGCGAAAATTTATAATAGAATTCATGGTTCTTGAATAGGTAGATGGATATACATTTCAGATGGAACCGTAAGAGTGCATATAGCCTGGCAGCGCTTGCTCCCCTGATTAAAGGTGCTTGTTTTAGCACAAAACCAGAAAACGGAATTATGATTTATAGTTTTTCAACAAAGCAGTCTGACATGTTTTTCGATGAGGTTAAAAGAGCGAAGACCGATTCCATATTTATTGCAGGCGGTCCCCATCCATCCGGTGAACCTGAACAGACACTGGAATACTTTGATTATGTGGTGATAGGTGAAGGTGAGGAAACACTCCCACATCTTGTCCAGTCTCTTCTCAATGGTAGCAGTGTGGGGCATGTCAAGGGTATTGCCTGTAGATCTGAAGATGGGAGGATGGTTTATACAGGTCACAGGGATCGAGTTGAACTGGACAGGTATCCATGTTTTGATCCCCAGATTCTCTTTTCCCCGATTGAGATGAGCAGGGGATGTCCCTGGAACTGTAGATACTGCCAGACACCCAATCTATTTGGAAATGTAATGAGACACAGAAGTATCAGCTCGATCCTAAAATGTGCCAGACATTATTTAGACCTGAGGTTTACAAGCTCCAATGCATTCGCATACGGCAGTGATGGTATAACTCCCAGATATGACCGGGTTGAGAAACTTCTGATTGAGCTCAATCGTCTGGATAACAGGAACATCTATCTTGGCACATTTCCTTCTGAGGTAAGACCTGAATTTGTTACAGACAGGGCACTTGAGCTGATTGTTGAGTACTGTACCAACAGCACCATTAACATGGGTGCACAGTCCGGCAGTCCTGAAATGTTGAAAAAAATGTCCAGAGGACATGATGTAGATGATGTTGTTATTGCTGTGGAGAGGTGTATTGATCATGGCATATCTCCGGTAGTTGATTTTATAGTCGGGCTTCCGGATGAAACTTATTATGATCAGGAACAGAGCATAGACCTGATAAAATGGATATGCAGTAAGGGTGGAAAGGTACGGGCCCACCATTTTACACCACTTCCAGGCACAGGGTATTGGAGGTCTCAGCCATCAGAGGTAAGCAGGAAAGTAAATAAAGTACTGGGTAAAATGGCTCTTGATGGAAAAGTTACCGGTTCCTGGGATAGATGAATGTAAGTATCTGTAGCTCAAATTCTGATCAAATGCTTTCTGAATGAATTATTGCAGAATACCATAATCTCAATATCTTCACCTTTTTGATATGCTCTCATCATCCTGTCGTACATTGCAGGAACATGTCGAAGGTGATTATCCCTGAAATATTTCCTGACCGTATTCAGAAAATCGATCATATGTTGCTGAAACTGTATTTCGTATTTTTTAGTGTCCTGTGCAATTTTCATGCACGTACTGCTGCCAATTTCAGTATGGTAGTATCCATGTTCATTTAAGCCACTGATCTGTCTCCAGTCCACTTTCCCTGACTCGTCAGCTTCCATATGGAGCATATAAGGGTATACTCTGCAGATCAGGGGTCTCCGGGAATATATTTCACAGTATCCATCTTCAAGAAAAACACAGCTGGTATCTGGTTTTGTTTGTAAGATATAGCCGCATGTGTAAAACCGTCCGTTCTGATCACAGAATTCAAACCCGGGAGCCGGAACCAGAGTTTCGGGATCAATATCTTCTATTCTTTTCCTGTCTTCTTCCAGGAGAAATACAT
>SKZM01000195.1 GCA_007127385.1 Methanosalsum sp. | reverse complement strand
GCGGAATGCTGCGTGACCGAACCTATCTGGTTTCCGGGAACTCCGGTGCCGGAAAAACAAACTTTGCGATCCAGTTCATCTACAATGGTATTGTAAAATACAATGAGAGCGGACTCATAGTAGCCACTGAGGAAAAACCCGAACATATCCGGGAAAATGTTTCAAATTTCGGCTGGGATCTGGAAGCACTGGAAGATGAAGGCAAGCTGGCCATTATTGATGCCAGTTCCACAAAGATCGGAATTCCGTCCCAGGAAAAGTTCGTCGATGTACGACCCTTTGACATGCGTTCAATGATCGATCAGATCATCACAGCCCAGGAAGAGACCAATGCAAAACGCGCACTCATAGACTCCAGTACAGCCCTTGGATTCCAGATACAAGACCCACCAAAGATCAGGGTGGAGCTGCTAAAGCTGAGTGCAACCCTTGAGATACTTGGCCTGACATCAATGATGACCTGTGAAACCCTCTATGAGAACGAAGTCTCAAGGTTTGGAGTGGAAAATTTTGTGACCGAGGGTACAATACTGCTCAATTACCACCGACAGGACAATGTACGCACCAGAAGCATCGAGGTCTACAAGATGCGTGGTTCAGATCACAGCAAAAAACTTCATCCCTATGACATAACCTCAGAGGGAATAGTCATCCATCCAAACGAAGAGGTCTATATGCTCTGATCCTTCGGTGATCAGAGATCATTCAAAGAATTCCTGATCATAACCGCATGAAAGGCATTTGTATATAATATTCTTTTTCTGCATCATATCTGTTCTTCTCACCAGCGGAAGTCTCCAGCGATTCATCCTGCCACTACACCTTGGACATATATGCACCATTCATATCACTCTTCATCTTAAAATTTCATCACAGCAGGAAAGACACTGCTAAAGGTCAGCCATATCACCTAGAACTAAAGATTTGATGCTGTAGCCCGACGCACTAACTCCGGGAGATCATCCACTGGACTATCCGCAGTCACTCCCAGTTACCCTCGTGCCGGGCATTATCGCATTTTTTGTGTACCGTATTGAGGTTGTCTGTACAGTCACAGAAAGGCTGTGTGCCATAATCTCCTGCAAGGACCTAAAAATACGATTGACCTGACAGATGGACGTTATCAGATATAAGCATGGCGCGATACATCCTCTATGCGTACAGTCTCAGCGCCTTCTCACATGTCCCTGTATCAGTAAGCTGAGCTTTTCAGGAATCTCAGAAGCATTATCAGCAGTTGCTGCCTGGCCTTCAGGATACAGGTCCAGTACAAAATCAGCACCCTCACCTCCAATCCCGAACCCAACTACACTGATATGCGGATTCCTGTTAATAAGCTCCCTGAACTGGTCACGATCGAACTGCTGGTTGGGATCACCATCAGAGAAATGGATGATCAGGTTCAGGGCCCTTTTACTTGCAGAAGGGATTCTTTCAAAAGCATAGTATATTGCCTGCAGATCATTGTTTCGACCCATTGTCCCTGCCACCTGGTTAACGACCCTGATGATCTTTTTCTTGGTGATCTTCTCACCATACTTAAGATAGATCTCCATTGGACTGTCATCATGAAAACCCACAACCTCCACCTGAACTCCCTTCCTCTGATCCCTCTGTATCGCAGCCAGCAACATCAGAACAGCATCAGCCACATGGTCTATCTTCTCACCCTGCATGCTGGCACTCTGATCCACCAGCAGCGATATCCGGACCATATACCTCTCAGGCTGCTCCCGTTTCATGAACACCCGGTCATCCCCTGCAACAAGGGACGCAAGCTGTGTGCTGTCAAGCCTTCCCCTGGAAAGCCGGCGCTTCCACACACCTCTCTCGTGCCTGTATATCTCCCTGAACCTCTCCCTCATCTGTTTGATATGCTCTGATACCCTTTCATACCTCAGAGAATACTCCTGCTGCTCCGTCTCAGAGATCCCTTCAAGCTCCCTCTCCTCCCTTGCAATCTCTGCCCTCTTGAGTTCAGCCTCCACACGTTCCTGTTCCCTCCCCTCATCAAGGCGTTCAAGCTCCTCCCTGGCCGTCCTCACAGAATCCAGTAGAACCCTGCGAAGTTCCCCAAGTTCCTCCTGGTCCAGCTGTCGGCCATTCTCATCCACGACTTTGCCGGCCTTTTTTTCCTGTTCGATCATTCCGGCAGCTGCACTCCTTAAGAGATCCTCCCTGATACCTCCCGGGATCTTCCAGTCACCAGCCCAGAGATCAAAACCCTGCATTCGAACCTTCTCTTCAACCGATTTCTCTACAAGGTACTGGAAATCTTCTGAGATGTAAAGCCGGTAAACCAGACATACATATTCATCTTCATCATCTGTACTGTATATTCTCTCAAAAATCTCTCTCAGGGATTCAAGTGTATTGATAACATCCCTATCAGTGACTCTGGGATCCGTTTCCCGGAATACCCATTCATACACAACCGCAGAAATGAACCGGAGATAGGCCAGGCCAGGGTATTCTCCGGATTCCAGACTCTTCCTGTAGAGTGCCATTATCCATTTTCTGGTTCCAGGAAACTCACTCATACCCCTGCGATTTATCCAGATATCACCTATACCATTGATAAGGGCATTGGCACCCGTTTTTGACAGAAGTTCTTCATCAAATGCAGCAGGCCTGCGGTAGAGTATCTCAAATATCTCATGGAACAGGAGTCCGTACAGGCTCTGCTCATCGTCCCTGTAAATAACATCCCAGGGTGAGAAAAATACCTCCTTGACTACCCTGGACCTTCGATCAAAGACACAGCCCCATGAAGGCTTATCTTTTTCTAAAACCCTGGCCTTTGACCAGGGATTCAGGGCAATATCAAGCCCTGTGACCATTTGCAGCAGTTTCACAAGTATCCTGTACCTCTTCCTTGCCCTTGCCTGCTTATAATCATCAGGATCCCCTGCTTCCCACCATCTTGCAGGATCATATGAGTTCAGGTCATCCCTGGGCACAGGTAGTGAAATATCAAAAGCGTGATAGATAAGTTCATTCCATGTACAGGAGGATATCGGCCTGTCACAAACAGACGTGAGATACCTCTCCAGATAACACGACTCCATTAACTGTCTGAACTTCTCCTGTTCCTCCTCTGACCTGGAATCGATTCTCAGCTCACGTTCAAGAAGCGACCTGATATCCTGTGAGGGATAGGCCCTCAGGTTCTCTGCAATTCTCTCCAGGCTCCTGAAGGTGGGGCCTCCACCACTTTCTCTGAGGTAGTTCACAAGATCGACCAGGGACTCAAGCTCATTCCTGATATTTCTGTCTTCATGGCCCAGTATTGCCATCATGAGATCCGTTTCCTCATACTGTGGCAGATAATGCATATCAACAGAATACATCCGATCCATGAAATCTGCCATCATCTGGTTCACACCACTGCCATCTTCCGGTACATTTGCAGTCATTATCAACTGGAATCCTTCTTTTGCCTTGATTTTGCGTACATCCCTGCCTGAGGCAATATCTGAATCTGATATTTCAATCCCTCTGGGAAGCACGATCTCCTTAAACTGCAGGGCATGATTGAGCACTGCCAGAACACCAGGAGATGCCCGGTTCACATCATCCACAACACACGGCCTGCCCTCAACAGCAGCCCGTACCAGAGGCGAGAGCTCAAGTTCTATGAACATCTCACCCTTTCGCCTCACAGTCTTCTGCCAGACGGTCAGATCCTGTACTGTTGTTGCCTCATGCAGAGACATATGTTCGATCTTCTTTCTCAAAAGCCTGAACACAGCCCGGGTCATCCAGCTCTTCCCGCAGCCTGAAGGCCCTATCAGGAGCACGTTGCGGTTCATTGAAATGCCCAGCAGTATCCTGTGCAGAACACGATCGTTGGAAGGGGTCTGCTTATCATGATACTCATATTCAGGATCAGGACATGTATCAGGCTCACTGCCCACCTGCAGGCGAACATCCCCGCTGACCAGCAGATCATCCCTGTATACAGGAAACGGTCTTTCAGATTCGTTCCCGTTAACCCGTACATTCCTGAAACTGCAAGCCATCGATTCTACTGCATTCTCAACAAACCCGTGTCCTTCCTCCCATTCACCCAGCATGAACTCGGAATGGATAATATCTTCAAGCGGTTCATCTGGATATCTGGCAATGTCCTCTACGATCCGCTCCAGTACCCTCTGGGACATTCTTCGCCATACGGTCTCCTCTGAATTCACACTTTCCTGAAGCTTTAGAAGAGAATCCAGTATCTCACTGCTAACCCTGCCCCGGGAAACCCGTTCAAGAAACTTCCTTTTCTCTGATTCAGGAAGTTCCTGCACCTCAACAATGGCACCGAACCTGTCCTCAAAATCCTCACCGGGTTCATAACCCTCATATCCTTCCTTGACCTCGTTCATGGTGGCAATGATCTGGAAACCATCCCCCCTCTGGATCCACCTGCCATCAGGCATCTCAAGCCTTTCAGCTTCCATGATCTCATTAAGAATCGCACGAGCTCCCGGTCTTGCCCGGGTCACCTCATCCAGAATAACGATCCTGCCATTCTCATAAGCATCCACAATATGACTGTATTCCCAGACAGTAATACCTGCCCTCAGACCCCTCATTGCGATCAGGTCCTGACCTTCAGCCTCCTCTGACAGTGAGACCACCACAGGCTCCTCGCCCATAAGTTCACCATAGGCAAGGGCAAGCCAATCCTTACCGGTACCAGCCTCACCTACAAGAAGCACATGGGACTGCATGTCACGCATCTTTGCCATAAGCTCAATGACACGGTCATTCTGTTCAATTCCCTCAATATACCTGCACCCCACATCAATATCCGTGCGCTGCCAGGTGATATCACCTATGCTCACCCTGCTTCTGTCACTGTGCAGGAATATCACCGGTGCAGCCGGTAACTGCTCCTGTTCACCAAACTTTGCCTCCCATCCGATCTTCCAGACCCTTATCTGGTCGCGGTCCACAGCACCCTCAACACCGCACATCATACCAAGTATGTCCATCCAGTGGACCCCGGGATATTTCTGCCTGAACTTGATGACCCTCTCAAGTGTCCTTGTGGTAATGGTACGCCTGAAGTTCTGGCGGGAAAGCCTGCGTCTGCGATCAGCCATTTCCACAAGTTCCCGGATCTTTCTGCCGGTCCCGGGATTCGCCTGTTCATTACTTTCATTGTTCCAGATACCTTTCAGCAGTTCTGCCTCCTCCGATGGTGGCAGATAATCAACCTCAACTGTGAACATGCGGTCCATAAAATCCGCCATGAAAGGATTCACATCCACAAGACCTCCAGGAGGAATGGCGGTCATCACCAGCTGGAATCCCTCTTCTGCCTTTATGGTATCGGTCATTTCAGAACCTATCCTGATACGCTTTGGAAGGATTATTTCCCTGAACTGCAGGGCATGGTTAAGAACTGCCAGAACACCCGAGGAGACCCGGTTAACTCCCTCAATTATACAGGGCCTGCCATCTATTGCAGCCCTTACAAGAGGCGAGATCTCCATCTCCAGGGAGATATCCCTACCCCTTCTCTCAGTTTTCTGCCAGGCAGTAAGATCAAGTTCTGTAGAACCCTCGTGAAGGGACATGTGCTCGATCCTCTTACTGAGCAAATCGAAAACCGACTTGGCAATCCAGCTCTTACCTGATCCCACAGGCCCCACCAGAAGAATATTACGATTCAGTGCAAGTCCCATCATGATCCTGTGCAGGGTCCGGTCATTTGAAGGGGTCTGTTTTGAGAAATAATCAAATGTAGCTTTATCATCCTGTTTTCCTGATCCTCTCTCAAGGCTCACACTGCCACTGACCAGCAGATCATTACGAATCTCGGGAGCAAGGCTCTCCTGTTCAGCCCTTTCCAGAGCAGATTCCAGAACATCAAGATCCAGGGAGGGAAGTGTCCATTGGTACAGACCACCGCGCTCATCTGCTGCAAAAATATGTTCTCTCAAATACCCGCAGCTCAGGTACTCACTGCATTCACCTGCACAGGACAATCTGCTGTACTCAGATCTCCAGCCACTGTGAACCGACCGGGACCATATATAGATACCTGCGTTAATGGAATGTCCTATAAGATACTGCCCGTTTTCAGACAACCATATCCTCTGCATTCTCTGCAGACTGTCAGATACTTTCAGTTCACTGGCAGTAACGTCACAGGAGCCTGATTCCACATCCCATACACAGACCTTATAATCATTTCCACTGGCTGCAATAGATGATGAATCTGCAGACCAGGTACCCTGTGTAAGATCCCCTGAAGGCCCTTCAAGTCTCTTACCCTGGATATTGACCAGCTCATCATCCCTGCACCAGAGGAAAATTTCTCCCCTGCCACCACCTGCAATCAGATGATCACCATTTCCGGACCATGAACAGAACACCATATCCTGTCCCGGACCTTCCAGCCGTCTCCATTCACCAGGTCTGCAATTCTCTTTCCTGTACATTACCTGCACATTGCCTGAGAGTCCTGCACATGCAAGAACCCGCAGGTCCGGTGACCAGCTGCCTGCTGTCATGACATCCCTGAATATGACCGATTCCATGTCATCTGCTGAAAAAGCACCGTCTTCGGACCTGTACCAGACCCTGACCACACCTTCATCATCCCCTGCAGCAAATATCTCACTATCTCCTGAAAGTGAACCAAACCTGATCCTTGTGCCCTCTTCCTTTAGCAGCACACCCTCTTTTGCAAAGTTTCCATCTTCATCCCGGGTCCATACAAGTACAGCTCCCCTGTAGGTAACTACAAAGAAACAGCTTCCATCATCGCCAGGATATACTCCTGAAATCCTTCCTGTATGTTCCATGGATACATCCACTCTCTTCCAGGATTCACCACAGCTCTGCCAGATATCAGCAGCCCTGTATTCTCCTTTTACTGCGATCAGGTCCCCGTTACCAGAGAGTATCAGAGAATCCTTATAATCAACATCTCTCTCAAGTTTCTGCCATTGCATCTGTTTTTCAGGATATATCCGGGATACATATACAGATCCTGCCCGGTCCAGAACGGCAAGAATACGGCCATCATCAGAAAATGATATTTTTAATGCCTGTGATCCTGGATATTCAATATTGTTGCCAATTGTCCAGTCACTCCTTCCTGCCAGTTCTTCAGGCAGTGCCGCGATCATCTTTTCAACAGTACCTCTTCCACTCTCCCACTCCCCGATCATAAACTCTGAGAGTATAATATCACCAATTCTCTCATCCGGGTACTCTGTCTTCATTTCAACAATTCTCTCAAGAACCCTGAGGGACAGTTTTCTCCATATATCACTGCTGGAATTCACCTCTTCCTGAAGATCGATGAGCTGGGACAGGGTTGTATCCGGCAGCCTTCCCTGGGCCACTCTTCTTAAAAAGTTCATCTTTTCAGCCTTTGCCAGTTCCTGCACTTCGACAATGGCACCGAACCTGTCCTCAAAATCCTCACCAAGTTCATAACCCTCATATCCTTCCTTGACCTCGTTCATGGTGGCAATGATCTGAAAACCTTCACCCCTCTGGATCCACCTGCCATCAGGCATCTCAAGTTCAGGGGATTCCATGATCTCATTGAGAATCGCACGAACACCCGGCCTGGTACGGGTCACCTCATCAATAATCACAATCTCGCCTCTTTCATAGGCCTCTACAATATGGCTGTATTCCCAGACAGTGATTCCTTCCTCAAGTCCTCTGGATGCGATCAGTTCCTGCCCCTCCACTTCCTCTGACAGTGAGACCACCACGGGTTCCTCGCCCATAAGTTCACCATAGGCAAGGGCAAGCCAATCCTTACCGGTACCAGCCTCACCTACAAGAAGCACATGGGACTGCATGTCACGCATCTTTGCCATCAGGTCAATGATACGGTCATTCTGTTCAATTCCACCAAAATATCTGCTACAGATATCCGCATCCTTCCTGGACCATCTTCTGCCACTGATTTCAACTTCCCCTAAATCATCACTGATACTGATGGAACAGGACCCGGATTGAGGCAGGCTGCCTCCGGAACCATTATTCCAGTATCCATAAAATCTCTGACTCCTCTTTTGATCCACAGCACCTTCAACACCTGTCATCATACACAGTATGTCAGCCCATTGATGATCAGAGTATTTCTGCCTGAAGTTCACCATTCTCTCAAGCGCCCTGGTGCTGATAGGTCTTATGTACTCCCCTTCCTCCTGTTTTCTGGACTCAGAAGCAATGCGTACAAGGATCTCCAGGTCCCTTTCAACAGAATCATCCACCAGGCCGCCTGCATGCTCCCATATCCTCTTAAGCATTCCAAGTTCCTCATCCGGTGGCAGGTGATCAATCCGGACACAATACATGCGGTCCATGAAATCAGCAAGCATCCGGTTAACCTCAAGATGCTGCTGGGGCGGGTTCATTGTCATTATCAGGTTGAACCCATCCCTGACCCGGAGCCTGTCAGTTAAGTTTCCATCTATCCGGATCTTTTTTGGAAGGATGACCTCCCTGAACTGCAGAATATGGTTCAGCACTGCCAGTACACCTGCAGACGCCCGGTTCACCTCATCCACAATACAGGGCCTGCCCTCAACAGCAGCCCGTACCAGAGGTGAGAGTTCAAGTTCAAGGGAGAGTTCATCCTTTACCCGTACAGTCTTCTGCCAGACCATAAGATCCTGTACTGTGGTACCCTCATGCAGTGACATATGCTCCACTTTCTTCTCAAGCATCCGGAAAACAGCCCTGCTCAGCCAGCTCTT
>SKZM01000118.1 GCA_007127385.1 Methanosalsum sp. | reverse complement strand
GTAGGGATTATCAGGCCCTACCATCTCTGCACACAGCACCAGATCTGGATGGTCCCTGAAAAAGTCCAGATTGATAAGTTCCCGGACCTTTTCAGTGGTATAGGGACACACAAGCCCACCTCTGGTAAATGCCAGGACCTCACCATTGATTTTTGCGGCCCGGACATTGTATCCATTCATCTTTTCTTCAATTGCTACACTATCTGCAGTTTCAAAATTCTTAATGATGGCAGGTTCAAGAAGCAATGCTCTTCTAATCTTTGGAAAGCCACGAACCAGCTCAAGTTCATTGCTTTGCTGGTTCAATACACTTCCCTCCTCGATGTGAGATACTTTCTTATCAAAGCGCAGCAATTGTGTGTACTTTCCCCAGTTGGTTGTCAATATTCTTCTATCAATCAGCTTTTCCAGTCTCTTTTCAGAGATATCCAGATAACTGGCGGTTTTCTTTATGTCCAGAGGTATTTTCTGATCATTTTTTTGCTCATAGTTATGGAAATCCATCTTTTGCCCCTGAATATCTATTTAACAAGGGTATTGACAATATTCCTGCGTGTGATGAACCCTACGAACTCATTCTCCAGATTCAGTACTGGCAGTCCTCCAATGTTCTCTTCAAGCATAAGCTTCACCACATCCTGCAGGGGGGTGTTTGTATAGACTGTTTTTACACCGATAGTCATAATATCTTCAACAATGAGGTTTTTTATACGTGAATCCTGCTGATTGCCTGCAACAAGATCTCTGAATGCACGCATAGCCTTTGCAATATCCCTTTCAGTGACAATACCTACAAGTTCACCATTTTCAACAACTGGTAATCTTCCAATATCATGATCCAGGATCAATCTCCTGATATGGACCACCCTGTCACTCGGAGTTGCAAGTATAAGATCTGTTTCCATCACTTCAGCTGCATATCCCTCAAAATATCCATCCATTAACAGTTCAGTCGGTGTGATCCAGCCCAGGATATTTTCCTGATCCGCAACTATGATTATACCTTTATTCTTTGCCATAAGGGTGACAGCATCATCAAATTCAGTATCAGGAAATACCCTAACAAAATTATCTGAAACTGCGGTTGCTACATGAAGTGCAGATGCAGGCAGACCGTATTTTTTACGTGTACCCAGCTCCTTTGTAAGATTGCGCATTGTCAGTATGCCGACAATTTCGCTATTATGGGTAACAAGGAGACGACGAATTTTTTTCTTTTCCATTATATCAAGGGCATAGGACACAGTGTCAGCCTTATCGATGGTTGGAGGCTCTACCATAACTTCTTTGACTTGCATATTTTTCACTCCTATATTTTAGCAACTAATGTTTGTCTACGAATATCCTCATCCACACCTGGCATTATTCGTTTTTCTGATCCAGAACAACTTTTATGATGTCGCTCCTGCTCAGTATCCCAACTATTTCTCCATCATCTTCTACAGGCAGTCCTGTTATGTCATGTTCAAGCATCATACTGGCTGCGTCCACAACTTTATCATTCAGATTGATTGTGGTCAGTGGCTCTGTCATGATATCTTCTGCAAGCAGGGGCACTTCCTTGACATACCGGTAAACTTTATCACCTCCGGCAACTGGGCGTCTGCCCATTTTAATGTTCTTGGTAGATAGCTTCCCCTCGTTATCTGTCATCGGATTCAATGCCAGGTTGGTTGTTGAGATCATACCGACTGCATTTCCTGTGTTGTTCATGACAATTACCCTGCTTATATTGTTCTTGTTCATGACATCTATAACATGGTTGACAGTGTGATGGCGATGGACCATATGGGCCTCATCTGTCATGATGGTTGAAACATTGATATTGAGATCCAGCTTGCTTATATGGTCAACAATGTCCGTTCTGGTAATAATTCCAACAACCTTGTTGTTGACCACAGGAAGATTGTTTATATCATTCTCAAGCATGAGCTCAACTGCCTGGGCAATGGAAGCTTCAGGATATATTGTAACGGGTGATTCCCCCATAACCAGATTCACAGGTATTCTGTCTATTGGTCTGCGTCTCCATAATGGCCCTGCCTGAGCCAATCTCTTGCTCATATCAGATTTGCTGACAATTCCCACCATCTCATCTTCATCAATGACCACGAGAGTGCTAATCTTATGTTTGAGCATCAGGTTCCGGGCATGGGAGAGTGGTTCATCCGGAGATATTACATACACAGGTGAACTCATTATATCTTCTACTTTCATACAATTCCTCCTCAGGTCTGCTTTTTTTGGCAAAGAAAATTTTTTTTTATTCTATTATTGCTCTCAGAAAATCTCTTTCAGTAATTATTCCACAGAGTTTTCCATCATTAAACACAGGCAGTGAACCGACATTTTTCTCAATCATAAGGTTTGCTGCCTCTCCCAGATCTATATCAGGTGATACCCAGACCAAGTCTTTGGAGACCAGTGAACTTACCGGTTCATTAAATGCTTCGTGGATGTTACCTGTTATAAGTTTCTGGAATGCGTCTCCGTTACCCAGGAAATGGACTATATTGGATGCTGTAATGATCCCTATAAGCACACCATCTCTTACAAGGGGTAATCTCCTAAACCCTTTGCTAACCATGATCTTTGCAGCATCTCCAATCGATATATCAGGAGTCACAGTTGTTACATTGGTGCTCATGTACTCATCAGTAGATTTGTTGGTGAAAACACCTGCTATGAATTTGAGAAAATCCTTTTCAGTACATATTGCTATTACCCTATTATTGTCATCTACAATAGGCAATCCCCCGGTTTTTTTCTCAAGCATGATCCTTAGAACATCGTCTATCTTTGCATCACTTTTTACATAAGCTACGTTGTGCTGCATTATTTCACGCACTTCTGCATTGATAGCTGCAAGCAGGTTTCCATTGTAGTGTTTTTCCACAAGCAGATTCCGGTCACCACCTCCAAGAAAATCCACTATATCCACAGATGTAACGACTCCCTCCAGTCTTTTAGTACCTGCATCTGTAACCGGGACTCTCCTGAACCCTTTGGATGTCATTGTTTTGATAGATCCCATTATTGTAGTGGTGGGTGGCACAGTTACAACATCACGGGTAGCAACAGCCATTATGTCTCCAACATACTCAGCTTCCCGTGCATCAAAATCCACGGATCCCACATCAAGTAGCCCATTGCTGCTAAACATCTTGGGGTCTTTTCTCTGAATTGTTTTATCCTGTGAGTTCAGTTTTTCCCTGATCTTCACGTTTTCTTCTGAAATCTTGTTTTTTTTATTTTGTGTACTCAATTAAATCACCAATGTCTGGATTCATTCAAAAATGATATATTCGGCTGTGCAGTTTCACCTGTTAAGACATGCATTTAAAAGGTCATGTCTGTCCACAATCCCAACAAGCCTTTTTCCATCTGAGACGCAGATTCTGCCGATATTATATCTGGACAATTTACCAATTGCTTCCCCTATTTTTGTTTCAGGAGTTATTGTATACAATGGGGTGGACATTATCTTTTCAACTTTTGGAGAATTTCTTGCTCCTGTCCCATCAATGTCACTTGCACCTATTCTCGCATGACCGGATTTTATTATATCCGTTCTGGTCACAATTCCCATTATCTCCTCTTTATCATTTACTACCGGAACACCGGTATAACCCCAGTCAATCATGTTTGGCCAGAGCTTTGCAACAGTTTCATCTGGATGTACTGTTGCAACTCGGGTTGTCATAATACTGGATACATTCTTTGAAGGAATGCTTGATTCAGGAATGTTTTCCAGAATTTCCACGTTACTGATCACCCCTGTGAGGGTCTTGTCTGTTGTGGATCTTACCACAGGTGCTCTGCTCTCTTTTGATTCTATAAGTAGGTCTGCAGCCTTTAAGAGATCCATATCCGGTGTAATGGTTGGTGTCTCTCTTACATACCCTCCTACAGTCACATTTGATTTGTTGGTTCTTAAGTTGAGTATATCCTGATCTGTTATAATTCCCACTACTCTGTTTGAATCGTCAACTACAGGAAGTCCCCTTAAGAAGTAGTCCCGCATGATCTGGCGGGCATGGGTTACATACTCATGGTCCTTTACAAATAAAGGATCTTTTGACATAATATCCTCAACTTTCATAGTTTTCACTCCTATCAATCTAATAAAACAAAAACTCAAAGACAGGTTTCAGTCATAGTAACCTTCACTGTCTCTGCAGCTTTCACAGAGCATCATCCCATTGACAAGCTGTAGATCCCTTGAAAATGATCCACAGTTTGTACATATACCGGTATCCATCCCTTCCCTGTCTTCAAATGCTGGTTCACGGTTCATTTCTATAAGGTTTGTAAGGATGGTATCAAGGCCCGGTGATATTGCCATTATATCCCGGTCTGTGATCAGGCCAACAATATTTCCGTTATCCATAACTGCAAGCCTTCTTATATTGGATTTTACCATTAATTTGGCTGCATCTATTGTGCTTGCTGATGGTTTTATCGTAATAATGGGTGAGGACATAATTTCTCCAGAAGTAATTGCTGCAGGATCGATCTCTGCAGCTAACACTTTTATGACCAGGTCCCTTTCAGTTATGATTCCCACCACATTATCGGCATCTGTTACTATTATGCTTCCGATGCTGTTTGCCTTCATCTCCTGGGCCACTTTCAGAGAGCTCTCATTGATATCGATTATAAAAACCTGCTTTGACATCATCGAGTGGACCGAAACTTCGGTCTTTATATCTCGCATAGAATAAATCTCATCCTCTCTATCATCATCTGTTCCAAGAAGCATATGAATCCCTATTTCCACATGTAAATATTGTTTTCAACAGCTACACTGATCCCACTACTGCAGGATTTTCCCACATATTAAAATTGGGCTTTTATGCTATATATACCTTCTTTTTTTGTAAAAAGGGTCAAAAAAGTGTTGTGCCTGCATGGTCAAAAATACCGGGAAACAAAATGCTCAGGCGTATTCTCATATAACTATAATTTTGCTTCTGTTTCCGACATTAAGTTCTATTTCATCTTTGAGACCATACTTGGAATAAGCATCAATTACCTCTATTCTGGAATCAATATCGATGTCGTTTACAGTGGTTGCATGTTCTCCCCACAGAGCAAGGCGAATCCTGCCGGTTTCATCGGACACATAGATATTTGCAACCATATCCTGAGTCCCGTCCTGCCGGACGAACTCCTTTATCTCATCAATTCCAGAAACATGGCCTTTTATTGAAAATAGGTCCCCTGCAACAATATCTGCAATCGGAGTAAAGCTTTCTCTAAACTCTACACTTCTGTCACTCTTTTTGATCAATCCATATGATCCTATCTGGATCTCAACTTCCTGATTGAAGTTGTTTTCCCGGGCATATCCATTGATTATCTCTACAGTATCATCTGCTTTTATCTTTTCTGCAAAATCGGCTTTTTCATCCCACAGTGTCACACGTATCTTTCCACTGCTGTCACCTATGAGAATGTTGCATACACGTCCCTTTGACCCGTCTCTGCGATTGAATTCTCGTATATCCCATTTATCCAGGACTTTTCCGTAAAGGTTAATGTCCCCCATCCCGTCCTTGATATCACTGATGCTGGCTGAACTCAGTTTGATATCGACCATCTCATCACTTTCTGATATCATGTTATTGTTCCCGATGTTCACTTCCAGTCCTGTATACCCTTCTTTGACATAGCCGCTGATCTTGAGGCATTGTCCGATTTCAATGTTTCCTGAGTTTATAAGTTCTGCACGATCATCCCAGAGGGTAAGCCGAATGGTACCAGTTTCATCGCCAACGACAATGTTACCTACCCTACCGGTCGTTCCATCATTTCTTTTGAATTCTCTGCTGTCAAAAACCGAGATAACTTTTCCAATAAAATTGACGATACCACTATCAGGGGTTATTTCTGCAATCTTGACTGTATTATGACCTGCATCAGAAGCCCCCAGGTCATGCGCAACAAGCATAGCAGCAGTTTTCTCATCACATAGACCACTCATCTGCTCTACCTTTTCATTTACCCTTTCTATATATTCATCCCTGCTGATAACTTTACTAACCTTTTCGTAGATACTGTTGATTTCGTCCATATTTTCCATATATAACACCTGCTGATGATCGCAAAAAGCATCATGTGGCAGCTTCATGTTTGAATCATGTTTATGATGATCTCGTTCATATATCTGATATATTACTTAATGCTGTCTCTAGCCAGGTGAATGTGATAGAACCAGGGAAAGGTTATTTGAATAATACTATTATATGCATTAAGAAACTATATTAACAATCAGCTATATCGGATATCGGATATCATGATTCGCAAGTGCTCAAAACATGGTTATTTTAGAGGTGAGGAATGTCCTCAGTGCGGAATTAAAGGTAGATATGTGCTGGACAGTGAACGTGAGGAACGTCTTGGTAGATTCATTTCTGGAGTTTTGAGGCATTTTCCCAAAGAAGTGGGCCTTAAAATGCATGATGAAGGGTGGGTGGATTTTGAATCGCTGTGCTCTTTGTTGGAAAGCAGATATAAATGGGCAACCAGGGAACGTCTGATATCTCTTGTGGAGTCAGATGAAAAGCAGAGATATGAGATCGAGGATTCCAGAATAAGAGCCCGTTATGGCCATTCTGTGGATGTTGACCTGAATTATCCTGACAATAAGCTTCCTTCCCTCTACTATGGGGTGAGCCAGGAAGAGGTTGATATGCTTCTTGAAAATGGGATTTCTCCAATAAGACAGAGATATGTGCATCTTAGTACTTCCTATGGTAAGGCCGTTGAGGTTGCTCAGATACACACTGAAAATCCTGTGATTCTGGAGATTGATGCAGAAAAGGTCAGGAGGGATGGAATGTTGATCATGGATGCCAATGAAGATATTGCATTGATGGAATATGTTCCTTCAGATTATGTCTGTATATTTGATGACCGGTAATTGTATTAGTCTGCACTGACCTCGAAGAGCTTGCCAACTCTGTTGATTGTGAAATGTACATCCAGGAACTGCTCTGTGACCCATATATTTGTTCTGGTGTGTTCTGAGATTTCACGTGTTGTATAAGAACCACCTCTGCACAGGCCCATGTAAGGGATCAGCTGATCTGCAAGATGTACATCCACACTTGCCCCGGAATCCAGTTCAGTAATGATGTTCTTTGCAGCATTTTTTCCAACGGTTTCTGCAGGCAGTCCCTTTCTGCCAAGGGCACTTGAGCCTATGGAAGGGCACCAGAGTGTTATTCCACTTCCAGTTGAAACATGGCCCTGACCGAATACATCCACTTCTGCTTCATATCCATGTTCTCTGATCATGTTGATGGCAGCCTCTGCCTGACGGACAGGAACATGTTCAGGCAAATTGGAACAGTGGGATACCCCCCGGACCGTACATTTATCAGGCAGGTAATCAATGGATTTCATTTTTGTTGGAAATATTGTGGCCTTCACACTACCCCCTCCCCGGGGATAATATCCCCTGGAATTGATCTGCATATTACACTGATATCCCATTCTTGAAAGCGATCCCAAAGTTACATGTTTCAGGTAATCGGTTGTCGGGGACCATGCAACATCTGTTCCCCCGATCACCGTAAGCTCTATCTTTTCTTTTGAAAAGATGGCTGCAGGCATGAGACACTGTAACAGCAATGAAATGCTTCCAGCTGTCTGGATATCAATCTTAAAGGAAGCCCCCTCCATTTCCATTGGAGAAAAACATACCAACTGTGAACCCAGGTTCAGGCCTTCAACATCTGCATTACATATCCGTGAAATTGCTTCAATAGCTTTTACGTGCTGTGTCTTGAGTCCGGGATTCGGTCGGTTTCTGCGTATATTGGTTATTTTGGTATCTAATCCGGTTACTGCAGAAAGTGCAACAGCAGTTCTGATGATCTGGCCTCCCCCTTCTCCATATGATCCATCAATTTCTATCATGTATGCCCCGCTGGTTTGCTAACTAGATAAGTTCATTATTTCTCTTTGTACTAAAATTGTTTATTCCTGATCTTTTATATTCAATAGGCTCAAATATCTATTTTATTGTGATTCATTCTGATCTATTGATATATTAGAGGAAACCATAAGGTTATTAAATAACTATTTCCAATATAGCATTGTAATTGTAATCATATGCAAATGGTTGCATTAATAATCTAAATAAATATAATAATCCTTACTGCCAAGAGCAATAATAAAAATGCAAATACAATCAAAATTATCATTTAGCTAATTTACAACATTCAACAGGAGACTGAGGTTAATAATATTATATAAAAAAAAGTAGCATATAAGATCCAGCATCTGCAGGGGCAATGGATATGAAATTAAGAGAACTGTCAGCTGTATCCTTCAGATGTACCTGAATCCGGAAATATAGAAAGCTTGAACTGATAAGCAGTAGTGAGAGTGGTGACAGGTCAATATTATATATCAAGAAAATATGCCTGTACGTTAATAGTACCAGTGCACAAATATATGATCCGTGGAAAAATCTTAGATAGAGGCTATTTGTAAAAGTTTCAGCAGTTTAATTCACTGCTGAATCTGAAATATATTGTGACTCAGGATGTTGTAAATTACCTTTTTAGTTTTGCATTTTTAAAATCTCTTTCGCAGTAAAGGATTCAGAAATAATGAAATACAAATACAGTGGAGAGAACCACAAATGCAAAACACTGATACTACAAAATATATTATTCATGCAAAAATAAATGCTGATGGGGTTATTGAAAAACCTGATATTGTGGGTGCTATATTCGGCCAGACCGAAGGACTGCTTGGAGCAGATCTCGACCTTCGTGATCTGCAGAAAACCGGAAGAATAGGCAGGATCGAGGTTGTTGTCAATTCCAAGGCAGGTAAGACCAAGGGCAATATATTCATTCCTT